>NZ_JBFABB010000001.1:0-167255 GCF_040640035.1 Micromonospora sp. NPDC023633
GAGTCCCCTCAGGACCCCGCCAACGGCTGGAACCCGGGACAACAGCAGGACGACCCCAACCGCTCCGGCGGCTGGACCGCCGGCGAGCAGCAGCAACAGGGCGAGCAGGCGCGTCCCGGCGGCTGGAACGCCGGCGCCGCCCCGGAGGACCGGCCTACGCAGGACGACCGGCCCGCGCAGCAGGACGACCCGAACAGCTCCGGCGGTTGGACCGGCGGCGGCCAGCAGCAGGGCGAGCAGCCCAACTGGGGAGGGGCCGAGCAGGCGTCCCCCGCCTGGGCGCAGCCCGAGCCCGCCGCCCGTGGCGCCGCCCGCGTTCCGCAGGCCGCACCCGCCCCCCAGCCCTGGCCCGTCCAGGACGACCCCGCCCGCTCCGGCGGCTGGAACGCCGAGTCCCCTCAGGACCCCGCCAACGGCTGGAACCCGGGACAACAGCAGGACGACCCCAACCGCTCCGGCGGCTGGACCGCCGGCGAGCAGCAGCAGGGCGAGCAGCCCGGCTGGGACGCCGGTGCGGAGCAACGCCCGGCGGGAGCCTGGGCCGCCTCCCGCGACGACGCGCCCCGGGACGACCAGCCCGAGGGCGACGAGTGGCCGGCCCGGGACGAGCGCTCCGCACGGGGTGCCGCGTCCGTGCCCCCGCAGCCCGACGACCGGGACGCCAACGGCTGGGGCGCCGCACAGCCCACCTCCACCCCGCCCGGCCGGGCCTCCGTCCCGGTGCCCGGCGACGGCGGGCCGAAGCCGTGGGGCCCCGCTGCGGAGAACCCGCCCCAGTGGGCCGGCAACGCCGCCGAGCGTCCGGCCGTACCGGACGTCGAGCCGTGGTCGGCGGACGAGGCGTGGGGCCGCGCCGAGGCCGGCGAGCCCGCCCCGGGCCGGGCCGGCAACGGCTGGGAGCCGGAACGGGCCGAGGAGCCGCCGATCTACCAGCCCGCACCGGGCCCCGGCATCTCGCCGGCCAACGCCGTGCCGCTGCCGCCGCAGGAGCAGCGGGTGCCCGGCGCCAGCCTGGCCGCCGCCCCGCCGGTCGACTACACCCCGCCGGCCCAGTTCGCCCCCGAGCAGGCCGGCCGGGACGGCGGCCTGCCGGCGTACGAGCAGGAGCAGCCGGCCTGGGCCCAGCCCGGCTCCCGGCACGACGAGCCGCAGTCGCCCGCCGGTCCCGTGGTCCCCGCACCGCGCACCTCGCCGGAGGCGGGCGGGCGGGCCGCCGTACCGTCGCCGGAGGGTGCCGAACCGGCCGCCGGCAGCGTCTCAGCGAGCGCCTCGGTGCCGCTGGCCAGCCGGGTGCTGCCGCCGGCCGACCAGGCCCTGCGACCGGGCGGCGCGCCCGCGCCGCAGCCCCGGGTTTACGGCCGGCCGGCCCGCCCCGAGCCGGCGGACGAGCCGGAGCAGGACGACCCGCGCGGCCACCGCCCGGACCACGCGCCGGCACCCCGCTTCGACCAGGGGCCGGACCCGCGCTTCGGCCAGGAGCCGGACCCGCGCTTCGGCCAGGAGCCGGACCCTCGGTTCGGCCAGGAGCCGGACCCTCGCTTCGGCCAGGAGCCGCGCTTCGGCCAGGGTCAGGACAACCGGTTCGACCAGGGCCAGGCCAACCAGTTCGACCAGGGACCGGAGGCCCGCTTCGACGACCGGGACCGGGCGCCGAGCGGGACCGCCGTCTTCGGCGCGGTCGCCCCGGTGGCGCCCGCCTCGCCAGCCGCGCCCCCGGCCTTCCCGCCGGGTGTGCCGTCCTTCGTCGACGCACCGGCCAGCAACCGACCGGTGAACGGGGTCCGGCCGCACGACGACGCGGACCGCCCCGCCGACCCCTTCGGTACGCCGGCAGCCGGCGGTGCGGCACCCGGCTACGGGCCCGCGCCGACGACCGAGCACGCGCCGGGCGGGGCGTTCCCGCCGGCCTTCCCGCCGCCCCCGCAGCAGTCCGGCCCCTCCTGGGACCAGGGCGGCTCGGAGCAGGACCAGAGCCGGTTCGACTCGTTCAAGCCCATCGCCGAGCCGAAGACCGAGGCCCCCACGCCCAAGGTGCGCAACGGCCGGGTGCTCGCCGCGGTGCTCGTCGCGGCGGTGCTCATCCTGGCGGTGCCGCTGGGCCTGCTCATGCTGCTCGGCAAGGTCGGCGGCGAGGACAAGGCCCCGCCGTTCGACCCGGCGGTCGGCAGCTGCGTCAAGAAGTCGGGCGAGAGCGCGGCGGCGGCGCAGTGCGGCGAGGCGGGCGCCTTCACCGTGGTCTCCAAGGTGGACGCCAAGGACAAGTGCGCCGACCCGACCCAGCCGCACATCGTGCTCAAGGGTGGCGGGGCGAACCGGGTGCTCTGCCTCAAGCCGGCAGGTCAGTAGCTACAGCGACGACGGCGGGGCCACGGGAAGCCGTGGCCCCGCCGTCGTTCTCCTACCGCGACCCATCGCTGCGCCACGTCGTACCCCGCGCCGGAGAGCTACCCGCCGCCGGCCCGCCCGGGTGGCCGCTTCGCGTCCGACCGGCCGAGGCGCGGATCCTGCGGATTCAGCACTCTTCAGCGCCGTAGCTGACGCGTCGCCCCCGTACACGCGAGAACGCCCGCCCCGGCGCGGGGTCGGGCGTTCTCGCGGTTCTGCGTCGGTCAGGTCCAATCGGCGACGTCGGCGTCCGTCCACAGAGCCTCGAAATGCTCCACGTAGCGGTCGAACGCGCCGCCGACAACACGGCGGCGCAGGTGCAGGGTTACCGAGTCCTGACCGAGGCCCGCGCCGATGTGGGTCGCGACGATCGCCTCGCTGTCGAAGACCCAGACCGACATCGCGATGTGGCGGTCAGTCGAGCGGGTCGGCAGATCTTCTGGCGACTTCGCGATCTCGGCCTGTGTCATGGCAATCCGCGTGGCGAGGGTGAGCGGCGTGTCTTCGACCTGCTCACGGCTGGTGGTGACCGGGCTGGCCGGGTCACCCAGCAGGAATCGAACGTCGGCGCCTTCGCGCGCCTTCATGCCCAACCTGGCAGCCGCGTTCGGTACCTCCAACCAGACGAAGTAGCTGGTGTATCCGCCGAACCACAGTCGCGAGCGCGCCTGCGTGATCAGCTCACCGAAGAGGGAGCGCGGAAGGTCGGATCGGCGCGGGTACACGCCCACGATCTCACGGTCTGCCCCTACCTTGACCGCGCGGCGAACAACGTCAGGCCACAGCACATCTACATCTTTACCCAGTACCGAGGCGACGCGCACTCGCGAGCGAGGGTGTGGAAGGCGACCGCGGCTAATCCACCGCTCGACCGTCTTCGCGTCCACGTCACACCTCGCAGCGAGCTCGGCGACGGTCAGGCCCGCCACGGTCAGAGCCTCGCGTAGGGCCTCGTTCCTGGGCACAACAGGGACCTTTCCTAGACGTCCCCCGATGGTCTCATGGCAGCGGTTCAACCGTCCGTAACCCGCTGGAAGCGTTCCGCAGTAGACGGCGCGAGGCGGTACAGGCACCCGAGTTCGCCGACCGTCCTGATTGAGGGACCGCCGGAGACCGGCACTTCGTCGGCCCTCACAAGACCGCCGAGGGGGAAGCAGTGCCCGACGACCAGCCGAAGCCCGCCCCGCGCCCCACGCCGAAGAGCGACCCGCCGCCGGCCCGCCCGGTCGTCCCGGGGCCGATCGGTCCCTTCATCCCGCCGCACCGGGGGCCCGGACGCGCGAGCGACGTCGTTCCCGCGCCGCGCTGGTCGGCCCGGCGGAACGGGAGCCGCTGGTGACCGCCCGGACGCCGCCTCCCGTACGGATGCTGCGGGCCGGCGAGGTGCTCAGCCTGACCCGCGCCGCGTCCCCGCAGTTCGTGATCCCGATGCGCGTCCGCGTGATCCGTGAGCTTTCCGACCGCTTCCCGCCGTACGGCTGGCTCTGGTTCGAGGGTTACCAGCTCGACGCCAAGGGCCGCGCGGTGGCGAAGCGCGAGCTGTTCGTCCTGCGCGAGGGCCTTGAGTGGGTCGTCACCGCGCCGGCCCCGGCCCGGCCCGCTCTCTCCCGCCGGCCACCGTCTCGCTCTCGCCTGGCGGTGGGGTGATGGCCCACGTCCGCGCCCACGTCCCCAGCCGGCCCACCTGGCGCTGTGCCGCCTGCGGGGTGGCGTGGCCCTGCTCGACGGCGAAGCTTCTCCTCCTCGCGAAGTACCGCGAGAACCGCGACGCACTGATGATCCACCTCGCGGGGCTGTGCGAGGAGGCCGCCGGGCAACTCGCCGAGTTGGACCACGGCAATCCGCCGGCGGACCTGACGGAGCGCTTCACCGCCTGGGCCCGCGCCCGCTAGTTCCGGCTCGCCGCTGTCGTCCGGGTCACGGAGCCCGGCTCGGCCCAGCGCGACATGGCGGGCTGACAACCATGGGAACGACACCGCGCGTACGTGCCCCCGAGCTGCGGGGCCGGAAGTGGCTGAACACCGCGGCGGGCGAGAGCTGAAGCTGTCCGACCTGCGCGGCAAGATCATGATCGCGGACTTCTGGAAGTCCTAGAAGAAGCTTGCAACTCGACCGGCTGAGGACCTAGCGTCCTCGGCATGTCCCACCATGAACACCTCGCCGACCTATACCTACGCCTGTCCCTCGACCGCGAGGGAAAGACTGCGATCGAGCGCCAGGAGGCGGACTGCCGAGCCTGGGCCGCGCGCAACGGCCTAGAGGTCCGTGCCATCCACATCGACCGGGGCCGGTCCGGCTACAAATCCGTCGACCGGGCCGGGTTTGACGCTGCCGTATCCGCCCTGACGACGGGCACCGTCGGAACCCTGATCGTCTGGAAAGTCGACCGCCTGTCGCGCCGTGGCATGGGCCAGGTCGGCCAAGTCCTAGACCAGGTCGAGAAAGTCGGCGGCCGGATTGTCTTCGTTCAAGACGGCCTAGACACGTCTCAGCAACAGGCCCGCCTGGTCCTGGCGCTGCTGTCCGAGGTCGCCCGCAGCGAGTCGGCGAACATCGGTCTACGCGTTGCCTCGGCGAAGGCCCACCTTCGCAACCTGGGCCGTTGGATCGGTGGACAGCCGCCCTACGGCCTCGCGATCGGCGAGGACGGCCGGCTAGGCCACGACCCGCACACCGCGCCGACCGCCCGGGAGATTGCCGAACGTGCGCTGACCGGCGAGCCGCTGGTCAGGATCGCCCGCGACCTGAACGCCCGTCAGATTCCCTCGCCACGTGGGGCCACCTGGGGTGTCGGGACGCTGTCGCAACTCCTAAAGTCCCCCGCGTTCGCCGGGCTACTTCCGGAGACCGTCAAGCGCGACGGTAAGTACACGGGAAAGGTTGTCCCGTGGCGCGACCCCGAGACCGGCGAGAGCGTCGAGATCGGCCGAGGAATCATCACACCCGCCGAGCAACTACAGGTCGCGCGCATCCTCGAAGACCGCACCGCCGCGGACATGACCGGTCGCAACCGGGGCGTGCGCGCCGAGGTTTCGCATCTCCTGACCGGCTTCCTGCGCTGCGGGGGCTGCGGGGGCCGCATGTCCGCCGCCGGCCGGTCGTACGTCTGCCACGCTCGCCGCCTCGGCAAGCCCTGCCCGGCACACACGACCGCCTTTATCGCCGCTGTAGACCGTGGCGTGATCGCCGCGTTCATCGCCCGACTCGCCGCGACCGAGCCCGGCGACCCACTGCTAGACGCCGTCGCCGAGCGTTGGGTAGCCCGCCACGACCCCGACGTAATCCGCGAGCGCGCGACCATCACCGCCGCCCTGGACGACGCTAACGCCGCCCTGGTCGACCTCGAAGACGCCCGATACCTTCGCGGCGAGTTCGTCGGTCCCGATGCCATTCAGCGATGGATGCGTCTACACGAACGGCTGACAGCCCGCGTTGCAGGGCTGCGCTGTAATCTCGCCGATTTCCCGCTACCCGAGGCGGACATTAGCCCGCTCCTCGACCCGGTCCTAGCTCGGGAAGCGTGGGACGCCGCCACGGTCCCCGACCGCCGCGACCTTCTCGGCCTAGCCCTGAACGCCGTAACCGTCGCCCCGGCCAAGGGCCGGCGGGGCGTGCGCTTCGACCCGGACGCCCGTCTTCGGTTCACCTGGGCCGACGAAACCGAGCCTGCGTCCATCGACGCCTAAATCTCACTCTTACAACCAAATAAGGCAGGCCCCGGCCGAGCGATTCCGCCGCCGACCAGGGCCCTAACGGAACATCGGAGGTTCCGCTGTGTCCAACCCTATCCGCCTGTACGTCGTGGCCCCGGCCTCCTCTGCCGCCGCGCTGCTGCCGCGACCGCTGCCCTGCTCGCCGCCGGCTTCCTGGTTACCTCGGCGACCATCGCCGACACGGTCGACCCTGACGACCTCCTCGCCGTCGTGGCCGACGACCTGGCCGCCGCCCGCGCCGCTGATGCCGTGGTAGCCCTTCCCGGGGCCGAGGACTTCGCCGAGCCGGTCTACGCCGCGCTGCACGGGTGCCGGTCCTGACCCTGGCCGACGCCCTGGCTAGTGCCCAATGACACGCGCCCGAGGGTCAACCGGGCAACCGACCGTCCATCCCGCCGCAATCGAGGCCCGGCTAGCCCGGACCGCCGCCGCGCAGATCCTCGGGCGCCTGCACAAGCCCGCACACGGAACGCCGTCCAAGCGTGCTCGCCGTGCCGCCCGCGCCCGGTGGAGCGGTGACCGATGACCAATCCGAAGATCCGCCGTCGGGACCTCCCCCGTCCCGGCGTCGAGTCCGCCCCCGTCGTCCGCCTCGACGAGCCTCTTCCCGTTGACTTCCGGCCCGCCGACTACGTCACCCCGCCCGCCGCCGGCTGGACGGTCCCGACGCTCTGGGCCGCCGCGTGGGCGTACGCCGTAATCCACGGCGACGATGCTCGGGGTGACGCCCTCGTCGCCTTCCGCGCCTTCGCCCGCGCCTACGATCGGGCCCGGCACCCTAAGCCCAGCTCGACCCGCTTGGTCGTCCACCAGGACGTCGAGGCCCGCCTTCGCGGCGTCGACTACGCCGAGAGCCGGCCCGAGAAGGCCGACCCGTGACTGTCGACGGCCGGCAGGTCATCGGGTGCAACTTGTAGGTCACGGTCTACAAGAAGTGCCGGTACCGGATCAGCTCGTCGGCGAACTTCTTGCGCAGGTTGATGACGACGTTCGCGATGAACTCCTTGCACAGCCCCCACCCGTCGGCGACGGCATAGGAATCGGCAGGTTGCCGACGTCGTGATGGTGAAGCCCCCGGCCGCCGGACTCAGTCCGGTAGCCGGGGGCTTCAGCCGTTGCTACGCCTTCTCCCGGTCCCTACCCCGGCTCCGGCTCCGCCTGTCCCGGTCCTGGTCCCGGTCCCGCCCTACGAGCTGGTTCAGCACCGTGAGAACCCCCACGGCGACGAGGGCCGGGGTCCCGACCTGCGGGTACTCCATGGCGACGTAGCCGGCGAAAACGGCCGCGACCAGCAGGGCGAGCCCTCTGGGCGACACGTCACGGTTTCCAGGACCGTCCTTAACCTGGTTCTGGTTCCGACGTACAGTGCTCACAGACGAGCCTCCTGGTTTCTTCTTGGCGGAAGTGCTGGTGATCTCGTTACGGTTTGCACTCGTTGGCGCGAGTGCGACTCTCGACGGCACCCGTTGGCGCGGGTGCCGTCGTCGTTTCAGCCGGAGAACTCGGCGAGGGCCTGGCCGCCCTCGGCGTCGGTCGACCACGGCACATCGTCGGGGGCCTCGAAGTGGGTCCACGCGATGAGCTTTACCTTGGGCTGCACCATCTCCGGCATGCCTGGGACTGTAGTGGCGTCGGCCCGCCCCGCCCAAGCTAGGCTCGCCCGGTGCAATGTCGATCGCCCGCGTCGATGGACTGACCGTCAGGGCGCTTGAAACAGCCCGTCACGTCCTATCAGGACGGTTTCACCCGGCACGTCGGCGGCAGGCCCATCGTGGGCACCCTGATGTCCTAGAACGGCACGAGCGCCCCGTCCTAGCGAGACTAGGGCGGGGCGCTCTTCGCGTGTCGGTGCCTTTCAGCACCGCGAGAGTCCTACCGCGCTTCCTCGGCTGCGATCTCGGCGAGCCGTTGCGCCTCGGGGTCGGCGAACTCGCCCATCGTGAAGCGAACCTCTGCCGGCGTCGTCCGTTGCCGAGGCTCGCGGCGGACGAAGACCCGGACGCCGGCCGCCTCATGCGGTTGTCGCAAGCGCGACGAGGCTCCCCCGGCGCGGCCGAGGATCTCTGTCGTCCGGGTCACGGAGCCCGGCTCGGCCCAGCGCGACATGGCAGGCTGACAACCATGGGAACGACACCGCGCGTACGTGCCCCCGAACTGCGGGGCCGGCAGTGGCTCAACACAGGTGGACAAAACCTGACATTGCAGGACCTTCGAGGTCGCTGTGTCTTGTTAGATTTTTGGACCTTCTGCTGCATCAACTGCCTGCACGTGCTCGACGAGCTGCGCCCGCTGGAGGAGAAGTACGGCGACGTGCTCGTCGTGATCGGCGTGCACTCGCCGAAGTTCGAGCACGAGAAGGACCCGGACGCGCTGGCCGCCGCCGTGGAGCGGTACGGCGTCCACCACCCTGTGCTCGACGACCCCGAGCTGGACATGTGGCAGCAGTACGCCGCCCGCGCCTGGCCCACCCTGTCGGTGATCGACCCCGAGGGGTACGTGGTGGCGACCATGGCCGGCGAGGGCCACGCCGAGGGGCTCGCCCGCCTCGTCGACGACCTGATCGCCACCCACGAGGCGAAGGGCACCCTGCACCGGGGCGACGGCCCGTACGTCCCGCCGGCGCAGCCGGAGACCACGCTGCGCTTCCCGGGCAAGGCGGTGCTGCTGGAGAACGGCAACCTGCTGGTTTCGGACTCGGCCCGCCATTCGCTGGCGGAGCTGGCCGGTGACGGCGAGACGCTGGTCCGCCGGATCGGCGCGGGCACCCGGGGCCGGGCCGACGGCCCGGCCGGGGCGGCCACCTTCTCCGAGCCGCAGGGGCTGTGCCTGCTGCCGGCGCACACCGCCGAGGTGGCCGGCTACGACCTCGTCGTCGCCGACACCGTCAACCACCTGCTGCGCGGCGTACGGCTGGCGAACGGCGAGGTGGTGACGGTCGCCGGCACCGGCCGGCAGTGGCGTTCCACGGTCGACGACCACTCGCACGACGCGCTCGCGGTCGACCTCTCCTCCCCCTGGGACCTGGCCTGGTACGACGACAAGGTCGTCATCGCGATGGCCGGCATCCACCAGCTGTGGTGGTTCGACCCGGTGAAGCGCACCGCCGGCATGTACGCGGGCACCACCGTCGAGGCCCTGCGCGACGGCCCGCTGGCCGAGGCGTGGATGGCGCAGCCGTCCGGCCTCTCCGTCTCCGCCGACGGCGCCCGGCTCTGGGTGGCCGACAGCGAGACCAGCGCGATCCGGTACGTCCAGAACGACGTCATGGGCACCGCCGTCGGGCAGGGGCTCTTCGACTTCGGGCACGTCGACGGGCCGGCGCCGGAGGCGCTGCTCCAGCACCCGCTGGGGGTGTTGGCGCTGCCGGACGGCTCGGTGCTGGTCGCCGACACGTACAACGGGGCGGTCCGCCGCTTCGACCCGGAGAGCAACCGGGTCTCGACGGTCGCCGACGGGCTCGCCGAGCCGAGCGACCTGGTGCTCACCCCGGCGGGCGAGGTGCTGGTGGTGGAATCCGCCGCGCACCGGCTGACCCGGCTGGCGCCCGGCGCGCTCTCGGCGGCCGGCGCGAGCACCGTCGACGGTCCCCGGCACCGCACCGAGCGCAAGCCCACCGACGTGGCGGCCGGCGAGGTGACCCTGGACGTCATCTTCACCCCCGCGCCGGGGCAGAAGCTCGACGAGACGTACGGCCCGTCGACACGGCTGGTGGTGTCGGCGTCGCCGCCGGAGCTGCTGGTGGAGGGGGCGGGCACCGGCACCGAACTGTCCCGCCGGCTGGTCGTCGACGGCACCGTGGCCGGGGGTGTGCTCCAGGTGACCGCCCAGGCGGCGACCTGCGACGCGGACGTCGAGCACGCGGCCTGCCACCTGACCCGGCAGGACTGGGGCGTACCGGTCCGGGTGGTCGACGGCGCCGCCGCCCGGCTTCCGCTGGTGCTCCGCGGCCTGGACGACGCCTGACACCGGTCGCGGTCGGCGTCAGGAAAGGCCGCCCCCTCCTTTGCGGAAAGGGGCGGCCTTTCAGGCGAACGGCGTGGGTGTGACCCCCGCGTCGATCAGGGCGGCGCGCACCAGTTCGGCGCAGCGGACCGCGCCCGGGGTGTCGCCGTGCAGGCAGATCGACTCGACCGGGCACGGGACGACGCTGCCGTCGACCGCGACCACGCTCCGCTCGGTGGCCATCCGGACGGCCCGGGCGGCCACCTCATCCGGGTCGGTCACCAGCGAGCCGGGGGCGGTGCGGGGCACCAGCGAGCCGTTGGGCAGGTAGCCCCGGTCGGCGAAGCCCTCGGCGACCACCCGCAGCCCGGCGCCGGCGGCGAGCTGGGCGAGGACCGAGCCGGGCGGGCAGAGCAGCGGCAGCTGGTCGTCGTAGCCGCCGACCGCCGCGACCAGCGCCGCCGCCTGGGCCTCGTCGCAGGCGGCGGCGTGGTAGAGCGCCCCGTGCGGCTTCAGGTAGCGGACCCGGGTGCCGAACAGCCGGCAGAACGCCTCCAGGGCCCCGAGCTGGTAGGTGACCTCGTCGCGCAGCTCCGCGAAGGCGTACGCGATGTGCCGCCGGCCGAAGCCGGCGAGGTCCCGGTAGCCGACCTGCGCGCCGACGGCGACCCCGCGCTCGGCGGCGCCCTCGCAGACCCGGCGCATGGTCGACGCGTCGCCGGCGTGGAAGCCGCAGGCGACGTTGGCGGAGGTGACCAGGTCCAGCAGCGCGGTGTCGTCGCCGAGCCGCCAGATGCCGAATCCCTCGCCGAGGTCAGCGTTGAGGTCCATGGAACCTGACCGTAGTCCCTGGGCGGGCCTGCGCGAGCGGGGTCACGTCGTCCACCACCCCGACGACGGGGTACCCGCCGGTGGTCGGATGATCGGCGAGGAAGATCAGCGGCTGGCCGTCCGCCGGCACCTGCACCGCGCCGAGCACGATGCCCTCGCTGGGCAGTTCCCCGGCCACCGCGCGGGGCAGCGCCGCGCCCGTGAGTCGCGCGCCGACCCGGTTGCCCACCGGGCTCACCGTGTACGCGTCGCCGAACAGCCGGTCCAGGGCGGCCGCCGTGAACCAGTCGTCGCGGGGGCCGAGCCGCAGGGTCAGCCGCAGCTCCGTCGGGGTACGCGCCGGGACGGTGACGTCCACCGGGGCGGGCGGTCCGGCCGGTGCGCCCAAGGGCAGCCGGTCGCCGTCGCGCAGTGGCGGCGGGCCGAGCCCGGAGAGGGTGTCGGTGGCGCGGCTGCCGAGCACCGGCTCGACGGCGATGCCGCCGCCGATGGCGAGCCAGTTGCGCAGGCCGTCGCGCGGCGGGCCGATCCGCAGCACGGCGCCCGCCGGCACCGACAGCGGCCGGCCCACGTCACCGGGGCGGTCGCCGACCCGCACGGCGGCACCGGCACCGGTCACCGCGACCGCCGTCGCGCGGGGGAACCGCAGCGCGCAGCCCGTCATCGTGATCTCCAGGCCGGCGGCGGACTCCGGGTTGCCGACGAGCCGGTTGGCCAGCCGCAGCGCCGCCGGGTCGAGCGCGCCCGACCGGGGTACGCCGAGGTGTGCCCAGCCGGCCCGGCCCAGGTCCTGCACGGTGGTCAGCGCCCCGGCGCGGAGCACCTCGACCGCCGCGCTCACGCGGCCACCAGGCGTACCCGGGTGCCCGGGGTGAGCCGGGCCGGCGGGTCGGCGCGCACGTCGAAGAGGGGCATCCCGGTGCGCCCGACCAGCAGCCAGCCGCCGGGCGAGGCCGCCGGATAGATCCCGGCGTACGGGCCCGCCAGGGCGACCGAGCCGGCCGGCACCCGGGGGCGGGGGGAGGGCAGCCGGGGCACCGCCAGCTCGGCGGGGAGCCCGGTGAGGTAGGCGAACCCGGGGGCGAAGCCGCAGAAGGCCACCCGGAACCGGGTACGCCCCAACCGGTCGACCACCGCCGGCACGTCCACGCCCCAGTGGTCGGCGACGAGGGGCAGGTCCTCCCCGTCGTACGTCACCGGGACCTCGACCGGGCCGGCGGCTGCTGGCGCTGCGGGTGGGGTCGTTGACGGGCCGGGAGTGCCCCCACCGGCTGCCGCCCCGCTGCCCGCCCCCGGCGCGCCGGGGGCCACGGGTGCGTCCGGCCGGGGCTGCCAGGCGGCGATCCGCGCGGCCGTCGCGGCCGGGTCCGGCACGCCGTCGAGCAGGACGGTGGTGGCCGCCGGCACGATCTCGACGGCGGTCAGCTCGCCGCGTTCGCGCCGCCGCCACAGCTCGGCCCGCCACGCCTCCACCTGGTCCGCGGTGGCGCAGTCGATCAGCAGGGCGTGCACCCCGACGGGTCGGATCCGCATCCCGCCATACTCCCCGACCGGCGCGCGGCGCCAGGGTCGGTCGACCGCCGTCCCACGTGACCGGACGCACTACTTAAAAGTAACCTACGGTGTCGTAACCTAAGGGCGTGACCACCTCCGCACCGCTTCGACTCAAGCCGGTCGACATCGGTAAGCCCCGGATGCGCGGCTGGCTGCACACGTACGCGTTCTTCGTCGCGGGAGTCTGCGGCATCGTGCTCAGCGCGGTCGCCGCCACCCGGCCCGGCTGGGCCCCACTCGTCAGCTGCGTGATCTACAGCCTGACGGTCTGCGGGCTCTTCGGCACCAGCGCGCTCTACCACCGGCGGGTCTGGTCCGAGCGCGGCTACCAGATCATGCGCCGGATGGACCATTCGATGATCTTCGTGTTCATCGCCGGCACCTACACGCCGTTCTGCGTACTGCTGCTGGAACCCCGGCCGGCCACGATCATGCTGGCGCTGGTCTGGGGTGGCGCGCTCGCGGGCGTGGCGCTCAAGCTGGTCTGGCCGCATGCCCCGCGCTGGGTCTCCGCGCCGCTCTACCTGGCGCTCGGCTGGGTCTCCGTCGCGATGCTGCCCGACATCCTGCACCAGGGCGGCGTCACCGCCCTGGTGCTGCTCATCGTGGGCGGCGCGATCTACAGCGTGGGCGCGGTCTTCTACGCGCTCCGCCGGCCCAACCCCTGGCCCACCGTCTTCGGCCACCACGAGTTCTTCCACGCCTGCACGCTCGTGGCCGCGCTCTGCCACCACATCGCCATCTACTTCGCCCTCTTCGCCTGACGGACACGCACCCGGGGGCCCCGCCGCGTGGCGGAGCCCCCGGAAAGAACGGTGTCCGGTAGGACGTCAGACGGTGCGGCGCGGCCGACGCACCTCGCGGTACTCCTCGACGACCCGGTCGTCCTGCACCGGCACGACCTGCTCCGCGACCACGCGCTCACCGCGCACCGGGGCCACCACGGCCCGCCGGCGCGAGTTCCAAAAGTGGAGGGTGAGCAGCAGGCCGGCGACGCCGGCGAGCATCAGCACCCAGCCGACCACGGCCAGGTTGAGCCAGCCCAGATCCGCCTCCACGGCGAACGCGAAGATCGCACCCAACGCGATCAGGAAGATACTGCCACCAAAGCCCATCTCGTCGCCTCCTCGGCTGTCCCCTGGCGTTTCCTTCCGCCGCGGCCATCGGTGAGGGTGCGGCATCCATCGACTTACCCAGGCGCTCTGATCGCCAATCGGGCAAGCTGGGGACATGACGGACGCTCACGCCCAGGGAAGGACGCTGGTGCTGCTCCGACACGCCAAGGCCGAGCCGCCCGGGGAGGTGGTGCCGGACGTGCACCGTCCCCTGGCCGCGCGGGGCCAGGCCGACGCGGCCGCGGCCGGCGCGTGGCTGGCCAAGCACGACCTGCTGCCGGACGTGGTCATCTGCTCGGCCGCCCGGCGCACCCGGGAGACCTGGCACGGTGTGGCGCTGGGCATGACCGGATCCCCGCCGGAGGGCGGCTCGGCCGGCCCCGCTCCCGTCGTGCGCTACGAGGCCGACGCGTACGAGGCACGCCCGCAGGACCTGCTGGCGCTGGTCCGGGACGTGGATCCGGCCGCCCGCACGGTCCTCCTGATCGCGCACAACCCGGGCATCTCGCTGCTCTCGGCGCTGCTCGACCCGGAGCGGGCGGACGAGGACGGGATGCGCACCAGCGACGTCGTGGTGCACCGGCCCGAGGTCGACTGGCCGGAGCTCGGCCCGAGCCGGGCGCCGATCACCGACCGGCACACCGCACGCGGCTGAGCCACCCGCCGGTGCGTGGGCGGGTGGCTCAGGTGCCGCTCGTGGATGCCGTGCACACCGCCGGGCCGGGCCGCCGACGGGCCCTCGGATGCGCCTGAGGGGCCGACGGTGGCGGTGGCGGCTCAGCGACGGTGGCGCCGTCGGCGGCGACTCAGGACGGTGGCGCCGTCGGCGGCGGCGGGTCGGGCGGCGGTGGCATCATCGCGGTCGGGTGCGAGAGCCGGTTCTCCTCGACGATCAGGGTCCGCGCCCGCTTGCGCCGGTCCTGCCAGAACCAGAGCGTGGTGAGCAGGACGCCCAGCCCGGCCAGGATGAACACCCAGCCGACCGCGCGCAGGTCGACCCACCAGACGTTGGCCCTGATGGCGAAGGTGAGGATCGCGCCGATGGCGATCAGGAAGATTCCGCTACCAATGCCCATGTGCGCTGCACTCCCCCGTGCGGTGGCTCTGGGCGTTCTCTGACGTGGCCTCGCGACGGTTACCCGCCACACCGCCCGGCTACCCGGATGGCCTCCCCGAATAGCCGGCCGAACCCCGCTCCGGCCGGCCGACCGCCGTTGCCTGCCGCCCAGCGGACGTCGTCGCCACGACTGCGCACGGTGACGAAGCCCCGAGACCCGGACCGTGACTCCTCGTAGCGACCGCCAACCACCGCCACCACTCCACAAAGCGGACAGGACGGCACACCATCGGCCAATCGATGCGCGCGGGCACGGCCACCGCCACACGCTCGCAGACGCTTTGCTCTGCAGCCACGGAAGCAACAGGCACCCAGAGTTGCTGGCGCTTCCGTGGCTGCAGAGCAAAGGGCGAAAGCGGTGGGCCGGAAGAGCGGGGGAGTTCGTGACGCTGCGTGATCGGCCGCGCGAACACACCGGGACGGCCTCCACCGGGACGCCGTGCTTCGGCGGGCCGGGGCATCGAGAAGGCCGCGCCGAGCAGGATGGTGCGGTCCGAGCCCGGGCCACCGACGCAGGCAGGGCGGGCACGTGGGCGCCGGCCCCGCAGGTGAGCGGCGGCGGGTGAGCCACCACCCGGACGCCGGAGGGTGGACGACGACGGCCGGCGGGCTGCTGCCCGCCGGCCGTCGTGCCGGATCACGGCCGGGTCGTCCCCGGCTGCTCCACCGCCGCGCCGTGCGGCGCTACGGCGTAACTCAGAAGGCCTCCTCCGGGAGGTCCATGATGTCCAGGTCGGTGCCCTCGACGATCCGCCGGTCGGCGCCGATGCGGGGCAGCACCTCGCGGGCGAAGAACCGGGCGGCGGCCACCTTGCCGGTGTAGAACGCCTTGTCGGCGGCCGAGACCTCGCCGGCCAGGGCCTTCAGGGCCACGTCGGCCTGCTTCTGGAGCAGCCAACCGACGACCAGGTCGCCGATCGCCAGCAGGAAGCGGCGGCTGCTCAGGCCGACCTTGTAGAGCGCCCGGGTGTCGCCGCCCTGCGCCTCGCCCAGCCAGCCGGTCATCACGCCGACCATGTTCTGGATCTCGGCGAGCGCCTTGCCCAGCGCCAGCCGCTCCTCCTTGAGCTGACCGTTGCCGGCCTCGGTGGCGATGAACTCCTGGATCTCGCCGGCGACCGCCATCAGGGCCTTGCCGTTGTCCCGGACGATCTTCCGGAAGATGAGGTCGAGGCTCTGGATCGCCGTCGTGCCCTCGTAGAGGGTGTCGATCTTCGCGTCCCGGACGTACTGCTCCAGCGGGTAGTCCTGGAGGAAGCCGGAGCCGCCGAAGGTCTGCAACGACTCGTGGCCGAGCAGCTCGTACGCCCGCTCCGAGCCGACGCCCTTGACCAGCGGGAGGAGCAGGTCGTTGACCCGCTTGGCGAGCTTGGTCGCCTTCTCGTCGCCCGCCGCCTCGGCGATGGCGACCTTGTCCTGCCAGGTGGCGGTGTAGCAGACCAGGGCGCGCAGGCCCTCGGCGTACGACTTCTGGAGCATCAGCGAGCGGCGCACGTCCGGGTGGTGGGTGATCGTCACGCGCGGCGCGGTCTTGTCCGCCATCTGGGTCAGGTCGGCGCCCTGCACCCGGCTCTTGGCGTACTCCAGGGCGTTCAGGTAACCGGTCGAGAGGGTGGCGATGGCCTTGGTGCCGACCATCATCCGGGCGTTCTCGATGATCATGAACATCTGTCGGATGCCATCGTGCTTCTCACCCAGCAGCCAGCCCTTGGCCGGTACGCCGTGCTCGCCGAAGGTCACCTCGCAGGTGTTGGAGACCTTCAGGCCCATCTTGTGCTCGACGTTGGTGGCGAAGACGCCGTTGCGCTCGCCCAGCTCGCCGGTGTTCTCGTCGAAGTGGTACTTCGGCACCACGAAGAGGGACAGGCCCTTGGTGCCCGGGCCACCGACACCCTCGACGCCGACCGGACGGGCCAGCACGTAGTGGATGATGTTGTCGCTCAGGTCGTGCTCGGCGGACGTGATGAAGCGCTTCACGCCCTCGATGTGCCAGGAGCCGTCGGGCTGCGCCACGGCGCGCGCCCGGCCGGCGCCCACGTCCGAGCCGGCGTCCGGCTCGGTGAGCACCATCGTGGAGCCCCACTGCTTGTCCGCGAAGAGCTTCGCCCACCGCTTCTGCTGCTCGGTGCCCTCGACGTGCAGCACGTGCGCGAAGGACGGGCCGGAGGAGTACATCCACACGGCGGCGTTGGCGCCGAGGATCAGCTCGGCGAGGGACCAGACGAGCGCCCGGGGCGCGTTGCTGCCGTCCAGCTCCGTCGGGAGCTCCAGCCGCCAGAACTCGGAGTTCATGAACGCCCGGTACGACTTCTTGAACGACTCCGGCAGCGGCGCGGTGTGCGTGGCCGGATCGAAGACCGGCGGGTTGCGGTCGCTGTCCGTGTAGCTGGCGGCCAGGTCCTCACGGGCGAGGCGGTCGACCTCGGCGAGGATGTCGCGCGCGGTGTCGACGTCCAGGTCCGAGTACGGATCCTGGCTGAACGCCTGGTCCGCCCCGAAGACCTCGAAAAGGTTGAACTCGAGGTCCCGAAGGTTGCTCTTGTAGTGGGTCATGCTCGCTGGCCCCGCTTCCGGACAGGTGTTACCGATCAGTAACCCAGACTGTATTACCGATGGGTAGGCAGCGACAAGCCGATCCCGGAAGTGACGGCGATTACACACTTCCCGTTCAGGTTGCGAACGGCTGGCCGGGCTCAGCTCTCGGCCGCGCCGACCTCCCAGCTCGGCACCGCCACCGTGGCGGCGCCGCGCGAGCCCGTGTACTCCATCAGGACCAGGGCGATGTCGTCGTCGAGCCGGCCGTGCACCCACTCGACCAGGGCGGTCTCCAGCGAGGCGAGCCCGTCGCCGACGGTGCCGTGGCCGAGCAGCCGCCAGGCCCGGTCGGCGGTCGGGAAGAACTCCCCGTCCCGACGCGCCTCGCCGAGCCCGTCGGTGAAGAGCAGCAGCCGGTCGCCGGGCTCCAGCCGCTCGACCCGGGGGCGTACCACCGGCATGAAGCCCAGCGGCGGGGCGGGGGCCGGCGGTTCGAGCGGGATGACGGCGCCCCGGCGCAGCAGCAGCGGCGGCGGATGGCCGCAGTTGACGATGGTGAGCGTCCCGCCCCGCTCCTCGACCAGCGCGGCGGTGACGAAGTCCTCGTCGCCCACGCTCCGGGCCACCGCCCGGTCCAGGTCGGTCACGACGGCCCGCAGGTCCGCCCGCTCGTACGCCACGTGTCGGTACGAGCCCAGCACGATGCTGGCGAGCCGCACCGCGTCGAGGCCCTTGCCCCGCACGTCGCCGATGATCATCCGCACCCCGTACGGGGTGTCGACCGCCTCGTACAGGTCACCACCGATCTCGGCCGTGGCGGTGGACGAGATGTACCGGGCGGCCACCGAGAGCGTGCCGACCTGCGGCCCGAGCGGACGCAGCACGGCCTGCTGGGCGACCGAGGCCAGCCGGGACAGCTCGGCGATCCGCTCGGCCTGGCGCTGCCGTACGGCCGCCGTGGCCACCGCGATCGCGGTGCCCAGCGCGATGCCCGCCACGGCGACCGTGGTGGGGAGCGCCATGGTCTCCTCGCCGAACGCGAAGCCGGCCCCGAGGGCCGTGGCGGCCAGGCCCACGCCGAGCACGATCCGCCACGACGCCAGCGCCGCGGTCAGGAACGGCGCGGCCACCATGAGCGCGATGTAGTTCGCCGGACGGCCGTCGGCCAGCTCCACGGCCGAGACGATCGCGAGCAGGACGAAGGCCGCGCCGAGGCCGGCGCGGGATCCGGGGCTCAGTGGGCCGGGGCCCGACTGGAAGGGTCGCATGCGTACGAGGGACAGCATGCCTGATGGACGTGAGCGGGTGAATGAACCTGGCCCGTCGTCCGAGGATGTTCTGCCCACCCGGACCGTGCCGCCGGGCCGATCGCCGCCCGGCGTGCGGCTCAGCCGAGCACCTCGTAGCGGACCTCGACGTGGCCGGCGTCGAGCGGGGCGATGTCGGCGAACGCGGCCCGGGACAGGTCCAGGCAGCGGCCCTCGATGAACGGGCCGCGGTCGTTGATGCGTACCGTCACGGACTTGCCGTTCGCCGGGTTGGTGACCCGGACCCTCGTGTCGAACGGCAGGGTCTTGTGGGCGGCGGTCAGCGCGGACGGGTCGAAGTTCTCGCCGTTGGCGGTGAGCTGCCCCTCGGAGTAGAACGAGGCGCCGCACGAGCCGCTGTCGACCACCGGACGGGCGGTGCTGCTCTTCTTCGTCGCGGTGGGCTTCGGCGCGGCGGTGCGCGGCTTGCTCCGGGAGGGGGCCTGGGTGGACCGGCTGGCCTTGGGGCTGGCGGTCGCGCTCGGCGACGCGCTGGCGCTCGAGGGGGCGGCCGGCGGGACGGCCGGCGAGCTGGGGGCGGCACTGGTCGGCAGGCCGGTGGGCGCGAGGTCGACGGCGGCCGGGCGGGCGGGCTCCGCGCCCGAGGTCAGCTGGACGGCGCCGACGGTGCCGCCGACGGCGAGGGCGACCCCGACCGCCGCGGTGGCCGCGATGCCGGCCGGCGAGGAGAACATACGGGTACGGGAGTGCCTGCCAGCCACCGGTCCGGTCCTTTCGTCATCTGAGCAAACCGGGTCGGACCGTAACGAGAGAAGCACTTCCGGAGTCAACGTGATCATGGGGGTATGCCCGCAATTGCAGTGATACGTGTAGCCGATCATCCGACCCGAGGTGGGCCGGGCGGCCCGGGTGCGAGGCGGGGCGCCCGGGCCGGTTCCCGTGGCGCAGGATGGGTTCCATGCCCTCCGAGCTGAACGGACGTCTCGCCGCGCTGGTCAGGTGGATCGATCCCGGCCCCGGCGCCAGTCACCTGGTCAGCGACGTCTCCGGCTGGTGGCGGGACCCGGAGGTCCTCGCCCGGCTGGGGCCGGCCCTCGTGGAGCCGTTCCGGGCCGCCCGGCCGACGGTGGTCGTCTCGCCGGCGGTCACCGGGTACCTGCTCGGTCCGCTCGCCGCGACGGCGCTCGGGGTCGGCTTCGTGCCGGCCCACAAGCCGGGCGACGGCCGACTGCCCGCCGGGCCGCTCACCTGGGCGCAGAGCCCGCCGGACTTCCGGGGCCGGCGGGTCGACCTGGCCGTGCGGGACCACGGCCTCGACCGGGGCGACCGGGTGCTGGTGGTGGACGACTGGGTCGCCACCGGGGCGCAGGTCCGCGCGCTCTACGAGATCTGCGCCGCGCGGGGCGCGGAACCGGTCGGCACCGCCACGGTCGTGCTCGACTGCCCCCCGGCGGTCGCCACCGAGTTGCGCGTCCGAGGGCTCGTGGACGGCGCCGACCTGACGGCTTGACCACAACCTCGGTTCAGCTCGGAGGATCGGCCCATCGGTGAGGAGAGGCACGTGGTCAAGCTGGCCGACGCGGTCCTGGAGGCCCACGCGGCGAGCGGCGACGACCGCGTGCTCGCCGCCGCCGGCCATGCCGGTCAGCTGATCTGAGCGAACTCCTCGACGGCCGTGCAGACCCGGCCGAGCGCCTCCGCCGAGCGGGCCAGCGGGCCTGGCACCATCAGCGCGTGGTCGGCCCGCTCGATCTCCACCACGTGCCGGGTGAGCCGGCGGGCGAGCGAGCCGTCCCAGGACCGGTCCGCCGAGCCGCCCACCAGCAGGAACGGCGCGGTGGCGCGGCGCAGCCCGTCGACCACGGCGGGGACGTGGAGCAGCGGGGTGAGCCAGACGGCCGGCAGCCCGCGGTCGGCCGCGAGCGGCGTGGCCATCGAGCCGAGCGACTTGCCGACCAGCAGGTCCGTCGGCTCGGCGAGGGTCGGGGCGACCTGGCCGATCACCCAGTCGACGGCCGGCCCGGGGCCGTCCCGGTCGGGGGCCAACCGCTCCGGCACCTCCCACGTGATGGCGTGCAGGGCGTAGCCGGCGCGGCGCAGCGCCTCACCGGCGTAGACGAAGAGCGGGAACCGGGTGTCGTAGCCCCGGCCGGGGATGAGCACCGCGCGCCTGTCCGCCATGCCGCCTCCCGGTCGTCGTCGCCCCACCCACCGTAGCGTTTGCCGCACGGACGGTGGGGGCGGAAATGCCGCGCCGGATGATCGACGGCACCGGTACCGTCGGCAGGATGTGGCCTCGGATCGGTGGACTGCGCACCCTCGCCCTCGGCACCCCCGGTGAGTTGCGGACGCGGCTCAACACCCTGGTGCTCGCCGGGGTGAAGACGGCGACCGCCGGGTTGACGACCGAGTACGCCGAGGAGGGCGAGGAGCTGGAACACGCCGGCGAGCGGCTGGCCCTCGTCGACGACGGGGACGCGCTGGTCGGCGTCGTGGAGGTCACCGGCGTCGAGGTGGTCCGCTTCGCGGACGTGCCGTGGGACTTCGCCCGCGCGGAAGGGGAGGGCGACCGTTCCATCGAGGAGTGGCGCGAGGGTCACGCCGCCTACTGGGCGCGGGTGGGCACCCCCGTCACCGACGACAGCGAGGTCGTCTGCATCCGGTTCCGGCTGGTCTCCGGCGGCGACGGCGGAATCGCCACCGGGGACCTCGGCACCTGAGCGCGCCGACGCGCCCGCCGGCCGGTCGGGCTGACGCCTCCGGCACCGCCTACGTCAGGAAGGCGCGCGGTCAGGCGCGGCGCAGCTCGGGCAGCAGGCGGGTGGCCACGTCCACCAGGACGGCCTCGTCGCCGGCGCACCAGCTGCTGGCCCGGGGCCAGTGGGTGACCACGTCGGTGAAACCGAGGGCGGCGGCCCGGCCGACCTGGTCGGCGAAGAACTCGGCGCTGCGCAGCGAGAAGACCGGCGCGGAGTCGAGCGAGAGGTAGCGGTCCAGGGTGCCCGGGTCGCGGCCGGCCGCCGCGAGCGTCCCGTCCATCCGGGCGGCGGCCTCGGCCACCCCGTCCCACCAGCTCTCCAGGTCGTCCACGCCCGGGCCGGTGGTAACCCAGCCCTGGCCGAACCGCGCCGCCAGCCGCATCGACCGGGGCCCGTTGGCCGCCACCACGAACGGCACCCGGGGCGTCTGCACGCAGCCCGGGGCGTTGCGGGCGTCCACCGCGGTGAACCACTCCCCGCGCCAGGTCGTGCCGTCCTCGCGCAGGATGAGGTCGAGCAGCTCGGTGAACTCGGCGAACCGGTCCACCCGCTGGCGCGGCGGCAGCGTCTCCCCGCCCAGCACGGCCGAGTCGAAGCCGATCCCGCCGGCACCGAGGCCGAGCAGCAGCCGCCCGCCGGAGACGTCGTCGAGCGCGGTGACCTGCCGGGCGAACGCCGCCGGGTGGCGGAAGTTCGGCGACGCCACCAGCGTGCCGAGCCGGATCCGGGAGGTCACGGTCGCGGCGGCGGTCAGCGTGGTCACGGAGTCGAACCAGGGCCCGTCGACCAGGTCCCGCCAGCCCAGGTGGTCGTACGTCCAGGCATGGTCGAAGCCCCACTCGTCCGCCTGCCGCCAGCGGCGCCGCGAGTCGGACCAGCGCTGGTCGGGAAGGATCACGATGCCAATCCGCATGATCGCCAGCCTAGAGCCGCCGCCGCCCGAAGGCGCGCCCGCACGAGCCTTGACCATATATCGATGATCTGAATATCGTGTCGCCCGTGACCGCGATGCGTGAGCCGACCTTCCTGATCCTCACCGCACTTGCCGGTGGCCCGCGACACGGCTACGGCATCATCCGGGAGGTCACCGACCTGTCCGCGCAGCGCGTCACCCTGCTGCCGGGCACCCTCTACGCCGCGCTCGACCGGCTGCACGCGCAGGGGCTCGTCGCGCCCGACCGCGAGGAGACCGTCGACGGGCGGCTCCGCCGCTACTACCGCCTCACTCCCGACGGCGTCCGCGCGCTGGACGCCGAGACCGCCCGGCTGCGCCAGCTCGCCACCGCCGCCGAGACCCGGCTGCGCGCGCTCCGCCCCGGCACCGCCTGACCGTCCCGCCCGCAGACCCGCACCGCACCAACCGGACCCCGGTCAGCGCCACCGCGCTGCCGCACCCGCACCGCACTGCCGCACCCGCAAGCCCCGCCGGTGCGTACCGATCGGAAGGGACAGCCATGCCGACGACCGGCGACCCACTCGCCCGCCGCTACCGGCGACTGCTGTTCTGCCACCCCCGCGCCTACCGGCGGGCCCGGGCCGACGAGATGGTCGGGGTCCTGCTGGACGCGGCACCGGCGGGCCGCACCCGGCCCACGCCGCGCGAGGCCGCCAACCTGATCCGGCACGGCCTGCGCTGCCGGCTGGGACGGCCGGCCAGCCGCACGGTCGGCGTCTGGGCCACGCTCGCCGCCGTCATCTGCGGGCTGTTCACCGCCGCCCTCGCCACCCGGGCCGCCTGGGAGACCTCCCGACCGCAGCCCGACCGGGCCGAGACCGCCGCCGTCTTCGCCGCCGTGCTGCCCGGTCACGAGCTCGGCGACGTCGAGCTGGCGCCGGCGCTCTTCACCTTCTACAGCCAGCCGCTCACCGTGCGGGCGCTCGACAACCTGCTGCTCGGCGACGGCGGCGAATACCAGCAGAGCGCCGTGGTGGCCGGCCTGGCCGGCACACCCCGGATGCCCGCCGACGAGACGCTCGCACTGGCTCAGCGGCGCCTGCGCGAGACCGGCTGGCAGGTGTACGAGCCGATGGTCCGCAGCGACCCGGGCTGTGTCGACAAGATGTGCGCCCCGGTCATCACGATCACCGGCACCACCCTGCTCGCCCAGCGCGGCGACACCGTCCTCCAACTCCACGTCGTCTCCCCGCCCTTACCCGAAGGCAGCAGCCTGTCGCTGACCCTGAGCCGGACGGCCCCGCCAGCCGTGCTGCCGGCCGGTGTCGCCGGTGGCCTGCTCGGAGCGGTCCTCGGCTGGATGGTCTTCGGTTGGGCCAGCCGACGCACCGAGGCGGCGCACCCCGCCCGGGGAGCGGTCACCGTCCTGCTCGCGCTCACCCTGTTCCTCTGGTGGACGCCCGTCCTGCTGGCCGTCCCGAGCCTGCTCCGACACCACCGCGCCGAGCCGCACCCGACGTGGCACCCGCTGTGGGAGTGGCTCGGTCAGCCGGCGGCCTCGCTGCTGTTCGTGGCGGGCGCGGCGAACGCGCTGCTGGGGCTGGCGCTGGCCACCGTGCCCCGGCGCAGCCCGCTGCCGACGGCCGCCGTCGGCTGACCACCGGAGGGGCGCCGCCGGGCGGCGCGCCATCATGCGAGACCGTCCGGGGTCGAGCGCATCGGCAGCCGGGTGTCAGTCCCACCAGAACGACCAGGAGTGCATGCCGAGGAGCTGGTCGGCATAGGCGGTCAGCGAGCCGTCGCCCTGCCAGACGTTATCCGGGCAGAAGGCGAAGTGCTCGGCCGCGACCGCCAGGGCGTGCTCGGTGGACGTCGGTGGCGCGGCGACGCTGAGGTTCAGGGTGGCGAATCCGACGCCGACCACCCGTACGCCGAACCGGTCCTCCCAGCTGCGCAGCACTGCCGAGATCTCCCCGGCGTCGCCGGTGTAGTTCGCCGGCCCGGACCAACCCGCCACGGCTGGGGTGTCCGCGCTGCGGGTGGCCGGCACGAGCCCGAGACGCGTCCGCCCGTCCAGGAGGAACTCCGCGCACTCGTCGGCGAGCTCGGCGGGCGACTCCGCCAGGTCGCCGGGTCTGGCGAGGCCGGGCCAGTTGCGACCGAACGGGGCCGTGGCGGCCAACGTCTCGTCCTCGTCGATCGTCGTGCGGTCGGCCCACCACCGGGCCAGCAGTTCCGCCACGTCGTGGCGCTCCGGCGACGACATGTCGGCCGGACGCACCTCGCCGTCGGCCCACGGGCGCCTCTCGTCGCTCGACAACCCGCTCAGCAGCAGCGGCCACAGCCCGGACTCCGGATGCCGGGCCCGCATCCGCGCCCACAGCCCCGGATCGGCCGGGCCGTCGCTCAACCAGTACGGCGGCGGTCCGCCGTCCTCCGGCTCGACCATGCGGCCGGGCGGCAGCACCGCGGGCGGTAGCGAACTCAGCAACTGGGAGAGGTTCGGGATCACGGCGGGAGCGTAGGCGGACCGTACGACCAGATCCGGCCCTCCCGTGACGCCCCGGGCTATCGCGGCCCTCGACCGGCTCGTCGTGCCGGCGGAAGCCCGCCTGGTCGCCCTCGATGCTCGATTTCAACCCGGCCACCCCGCCACCGTCCGGACGGGTCGTGGATTCCGGGTGGCCGGGACGTGCCCGCAGGGGCTAGAAACGGTGGTCATGACCGACTTCTCTGACATGGTCGCCGACGAGGTCCACACCGTCCTGGCCGCTCTCGCCGCCGTCGGGTGCAGGGCGTGGATCGGCGGGGGCTGGGGCGTCGACGCGCTCGTCGGGCACCAGACCCGCGCCCACCGCGACCTGGACCTGGCCGTCCCCGCGGAGCACGAAGCCGCGGCGTTGCGGGCTCTCGGCCGGCTCGGCTACGTCGTCGAGACCGACTGGCGGCCTGTCCGCGTCGAGGTCGTCGCCGACGGGCGGGGTCGGGTCGACCTGCACCCGCTGACGTTCGACGAGGCCGGCGACGGCCACCAGGCCGGCCTCGACGGCGGCAGCTTCCGCTGGCCGAGGGACTGCTTCACCACCGGCACCATTGCCGGTCGCCGGGTCGACTGCATCTCGGTCGCACAGCAACTGCTGTTCCACAGCGGCTACGAACCGCGCGACGTGGACCGCGCCGACCTGGCCTGGCTGCACCGCCTCGCCGCCCGTCCGGTGCCCAGCGACGGCCGGGAGCCCTGAGCCGGCGACTCCTCCGGACCGTGGACCCCGCCGGACCGTCCGAGGTGGTCCACTCCCCGACCGGGATCCTTCGTCCGGGGCGGTCAGCCGTACGAAACTCAGGCCGGCGTCAGGACCAGCCATCCGAAGCCGACGACGTCGCGGTAGCCGTTGAGGTATCCGTCGCGCCGCTGATCAGCGAACGCGCGCGCCTCCGGCGTGCCGAGACGCTCGATGCCCGCACGCCAGTCGGACTCGAAGTCGTCCCACTCGGCGACGGTGGACACGGCGACGTGCAGGGGTCGGAACCCCGCGTCCACGGCGAGCTGGGCCAGGGTTGCCAGGTCGGGCAGGTCGCCGAAGGTCTCGCGGACCTGGTCGCTGGGGCTGGCCTGGTAGAAGCCGTCGGCGAACAGCAGTTTGCCGCCCGGCACGGTGAGCCGGTGCAGCGCGGCGAGAGCCTGCGCCGCGCCGCCCCAGATGTGGCCCGCCCCGACGTTGACGACGAGATCGGCGGGCCGGTCCCAGGTGGCGGCATCCGCCCCGTGGAACGCGACCCGATCCGAGATTCCCCGCTCCGTCGCGCGCAGTTGGGCCCGTTCGGCGTCGCTGGCGTCGCGCTCCACCCCGTCACCCGCGATGCCGTGGGCCGCGCACAGCCGCAGGAGCAACTCGCCGTTGCCACAGCCCAGGTCCAGGGCTCGCCAGCCCGCCCCGGTGGGGGCCAGCCGCCGGATCAGGTCCGCCACCCGGTCCTCGCTGAGCGGCGAGTTGAAGGTCAGGTTGGCCGCGGCCGCGGCCAGGTACGTACTGCGATCTTGGCTGTCCATCGGCACACGGTACGACAGCGGCCCCTACCGCGAGGGACGTCGAAAGGCCCGCCTGGGACTCGACGCCACTATCGACCCTCAGATGGGAAGATGCGCCGATGCCGCTCACCTTTCCGTCGCACCCGGGGGTGGTACTCCCGCTCAAGCTTTGGCGACCCCGATGGTTCGACGGTGTCGCGCTGACCACCGGGGCGGTCGCGCCCGACATCAGGTACGCCTTCGTCGGGATCGGACCGGAGTGGCAGAGCCACACCCTCACCGCGCTGGTGTGGTGGTGTCTGCCGGTGGCGCTGCTCGGCGCGTGGCTCGTCCGCGCCACCGTCGCGACCCTCGCCGCCCACCTGCCCCACCTCGGCCCGCTCGCGCTGCGCGACTACGGGGTGCTCGCAAAGGTGCGCCACCCCTGGCAGGTCACCGCCGGTTCGGCGCTGCTCGGCGCGGCCAGTCACATCGCCTGGGACCATCTGACCCACACCCAGGCGTGGCTGCGCATCGTCTTCGGCATCGACTGGGACCAGGTCAGCGACGTCGCCTGGTGGACCGTGTCCGACATTCCCAGCAGTCTGGTCGGCGCGCTGGTCACGCTCGCCGTCGCCGTCGCGGTCGGCCGCCGCGGGCTCCTTCGCGCCTGGCACGGCAACCCACCGCCGGTCCCCACCCGCCCGAGGTTGTTCTGGTCCGTCGCGGGAGCAGCCGCGATCATCGGGTACGCCCTGACCCCGCTTCTGCCAGCCAACGAGCTGCCATGGGCGACTACGGTACGGCTGCTGTGTGTCACGGCCGGGGCGCTACTCATCGCCGCAGTAGCGGTAAACGCAACGGCCGCTGGGACCGACCCCACTGACACAGGCACGGTGGCGCGTAGGAGCCGTTCGGAATTGCCGCCCTCGTCGCTCTAGCGGGCTCTGTCAGCGCTGGGTGACTGGCGGATCTCCGCGTCGTCAGTATCGAGGACGCTGACGGTGAGAGCTAGCGGGTCTTCGCGTCGGGCAGTCGCAGGCCGTCCAGCCTTCCGGCGACGGAAACCAGGTGGAGCGCCCTACCGAACGGATGGCCTTGGGAGGCTGGTAGCCGTTGACCTTGGAACGTCGAAGGCCCCGGCTGGACTCGCGTCCTGGCCGGGGCCTCGATCGTGGAGCGGGTGACGGGAATCGAACCCGCGCTGTCAGCTTGGGAATTGCCGATGTGGGGCTGGCTGCTGGGCTGGCGGCCTGGTCGGCTCGGTCCTCAGTGGCCTGGTGTGCTCCTGGCTGGCCTACGCCAATGGCACGCTAATGGCACGTCGGTCAGGCGCTACCCGGTGGCGAGCCGCGTAGCGGCGCGGCAGCGATCGCCCCGCCCTCGATGTCGGCCAGCCACTCCCGCGATCGTCACGACATACCTTGGGCATGCTCTGCATCAGCGACCTACGCATTACGAGATCAAAATGCCCGCGCCGCCGACCTGGCCATACGGGGGTCTAGCAGCGGAAACGCTTCTCGACATCTCACAACGCTTTCGCGCTGCCCGTCGATCTCTTGCGGACTGAATGCGGACCGCCCCGGGTAGGGCGGTCCGAAGCGTCAGCTTGCACCGTAGGGCGCGCGAGGCGTCGAGATGACTGCTTGTGGCGGCGAACAAGACCGCCTACCCTGCGGCGATGACGACCAACGTGAGCACCTCGGCGACACCCCGCCGAACTCCGCCAGGCCATCGTGCCGCCAAACTGCTGATATTCGGGCAGGCGCTGGTTGTCGGCAGCTACTTCTTACTCGCCTTCATCCCGTACTTCATTCATGGGCTTAACCGTGAGGAGAGGTGGGACGGGTCGCACGACCCCAAGGACCTCTTTCCAATGAAGTACACCACTAACTTGCTACCGATTCTCGATGTGCTGCTCGGCCCGTTCATTGCAGGTCTGTTTGCCCTATGCGGGCTGGTCCTGCTCGCCGCGCGGTGGGCAGCCCTTCCTCCATGGATGCGGACCGCCCTGCTTATCTGCGCAGCCGGTACTGCAGCCTTCATCGTCGTGAATATGGTTGAAGTCGGCGCTGGCGTCAGGAGATGGGTGCTGGACTGACCATTCCTGCCACTGGCTGCAAGCAGCATTGACGCATTCAAGGCGGATCTCCTCGTCGGGCAGTCGTGGCAACCTCAACAAGGTCATCGGCTCGTCGACGGCGATCGGCAAGCTCGGCGTGCCGGGTCTTCACTTCCACGATCTGCGGCACACCGGCAACACGATCGCGGCGCGAACCGGGCGAGCACCCGGGAACTGATGGCGCGGATGGGCCATGACTCACCACAGGCGGCCATGATCTACCAGCACGCCACCTCGGAGGCGGATCGGGCCATCGCCCAGGCGGTGAGCGACGCGGTGAAGGCCGAGCGGAAGAAGGCCAGGAAGGCGGCGGCCGGCCCGTCGGACAAGCCGAAGGCCAAGGGCAAGAAGGCGGGCAAGAAGCGTGCCTAGGGCCTGTATCGAAGTCATTGCCAGGGCTTGAGCTGGCTTGAGGATCTTCGCGTGTCGGAGATCGAGATACGGCGAGGTCTCCGGTAGATGGTTTAACGACCAAGAAAAACCGGAGACCACCGGAGACCTCGTGGACACCCTAGCGGTGACGAGGCGGTTCGACCTGACTGACGTGCAGCACACCACCACCGGCCGCCCGAGAACCCGACCGGACCGGGTCTTGGCCGACAAGGCGTACACGTCGAAAGCGAACCGGCAGTATCTGCGCCAGCGGGGCATCGCCGCGACGATCCCGAGCAAGGCCGACCAGGACGCCCACCGGCGGGCCAAGGGATCCAAGGGCGGCCGGCCACCAGCCTTCGACCCGCACGTCTACCAGCAACGTCACGCCGTGGAGTGCGGCATCAACCGGCTCAAACGCAACCGCGCCGTGGCCACCCGCTTCGACAAGCTGGCCGTCCGGTACGAGGCAACCATCCACCTCGCCGCCATCAACGAGTGGCTATGACCGGCTTCTAACGAAGACCTACTAGACGACGCATAGTACCGACCGTACTATGTGGCGCATGATAGCGGCAGCAGGTGGGTCGGATGTCGCTTCCGAGCGGCAGGCCCAGCTACTGCGCGGCTGCCTGGACATGTGCTTGCTTGCGCTGCTTGCCGGCGAGCCGGCGCACGGCTACGAACTCGTCCGCCGACTCGACACCGCCGGATTCGGAACGGTGAGCTACGGCACCGTCTACCCGTTGATCACCCGACTGCACCGATTGGGGCTCATCGCCAACGCGCTGCACCCCAGTCCCAACGGCCCACCCCGCAAGGTTTATCGGCTCACCGATACCGGCCACGATCGGCTGCGTGCTTGGCGCGAGCAGTGGGTTCAGTTCGCCAGCGTCGTGAACGCAACCCTAGTAGTCCGTCCACCGAATCCAGGAGACGACCATGAGCACGTCGACGTCGGCCGTTGACAACATCCTCGCCGCCGCAGACCGCGAGTGGCGCGCTCTCGGCATTCACCGTCGCGACCGGGTGACTCTCGCGGCCGACCTCCGCGCCGAGCTTGAGGCAGCCGCCGCCGACGGGCTCAATCCCGCAGAACTTCTCGGCGCTGACCCTACCGAGTTCACCCTGCGAATTGCCGAGGAAGCCGGCGTGGAGCGCACCCCGCCGCGGTACGGCCAGGTACTCGGCGTTGCGACCGCGGGCGCGATGCTCTCCCTCGTCGTCGGCTACCTCGTGGTCATTAGCCTGCACCAGGCATTCGTGGCGGCATTCGACCTGCCGCGAAGCGTGCACGTGCCGTTGTGGCTTGCCGCTGGTGTCTTCTACGGCGGCGTCGCAGCGGTTGTCGTCGCCGGCGCCGTCCTCGCCGTACGCATCGCCCTACGAGACGCGCCCCACATCCGACACACTACGGCGCGAATGACACTGCTGCTGCCACCCGCTATCGCAGCCGCGATCGCCACTGCGACCGCATTCGCCTGGTCGCTCAACTTCCCGCTCACCCCACTGGCGATCGTGGCCGAGGCGGCGATCGTCCTCGCTGCCTTCCTTGCAGCAACGGCACTGGCCCGCCGCTGGTCTGTGACGGCGGCAGGGTAATCCAGCCAGCACAACGGTCATAGTCTGAGCCAATCCTGCGCGTGACCCCATAAGAAATGCTGTGATCGACTTCGACACAGGCCCTAGTGGCCCGTGGATGGCCCGCCGGGTGCTCGTGGCCCGAGCAACGTCGAAGGCCCTGGCCGGGACTAGTGTCCTGACCAGGGCCTTTCGCGTGGAGCGGGTGACGGGAATCGAACCCGCACTGTCAGCTTGGGAACCGTACAAGATCCGCTGACAACCGACGCTGCTGCCAGCTCGGCAACCCTTCGCGCGGCCTGGAGTGACCTAGAGCGGCCAGGCGTAATGGCCCGCTAATGGCCCGACCAGCCTAGGAGGGGGCACAGTGCTCGCCTCAATGGCGGGTGCCACGGTGGTACCCGGGCCCTGACGTGCGGCTGCCCCGCCTTGGAGGGGGATTGCTGTCGTCACCGGCGGCCAGACAGGGGGAACCATCGGGCAGGTCCAGGACCCTTAGCTAGGTATGGGCTTGCTTCGCAGAGCGGAACCCGCCGGCTACGAGGACTTCGTCGCCAGCCGGTACCGAGAGATCGTTCGCTTCGGCGCGCTGTTGACCGGTGACGGCCGGCTGGGCGAGGACCTCGCCCAGGAGGGCCTGATCGCGGCCTATCGGTCGTGGCATCGGTTGTGCGTGCCGGACGGGCGACCGGAGGCGTACGTCCGGCAGGTAATGGTCCGTACCGCGATGCGGGCCAGGCGCCGGCGCTGGCGCGGCGAGGTGCCGACCGAGGAGCTGCCGGATGCGTCCCGTCGTGGCTTCGCGGATCAGTCGGATCTCAGCGTGCAAGTGCTCGCCAGTCTGCGCCGGCTGCCCGCTGACCAGCGGGTGGTGCTCGTGTTGCGGTTCTGGGCCGACGCCTCCGAGGCCGAGGTGGCGCAGACCCTCGGTGTTGCGGTGGGAACGGTCAAGAGCCGCACATCGCGTGCCCTGGCGGCGTTGCGCGCCAGTGGCCTATTCGTCGAATCTTCCAAGGAGACTCCGTGAATCCCACTCACGTCAGCGAACTACTCGAACGCGCAGCCGCCTCCGTGACGCCGGCCGAGACCGATCCCATCTCCCGGCTGGTCAGCCTCGGGCGGCGCAGCGTGCAGCGCCGCCACGCCTGGGGAACTGCCGGCGCCAGCGCTGTCGCCGCCGCGGTCGCGGCCGTCGTGGCCCTGTCCTTCGCAACGGCGCCCCCGGACCGGCACGAGGCCGCCGGATCGCCCGAGACCACGGTGAGCCTGGATGGCCTGTCCGTTGCCGTCCCGGAGGGCTGGCGAACGAGCAACGTCACGACCTTCGACACCTGCAACGCCGAGCCACACACCGTCTACCTCGCCGAGCGTCGCGGACCGGGCCGCCCAAGAGGTGGCGTTCCTGGCCAACCCGTGGCTGCACCATCCAAGTGCAAGTCAGAAGGTCAAGCGTGGATCGCTCTCGTGCGGGACGCCTTCCCCCTGTACGTCAACCCGGACCGGCTGGTGGTCAAGGACGAGCAATTACTCCAAGTCGTGCAGGCAATCGAGCCCATATCGATGTACCGCGCCTTCAATGAGGAGTCCTTGGCGACGGGAGTCTTCATCTCGGGCGACGAGAAGGGTCGCGAGCAGCTACTCAAGCGCGTCACCTGGCCCGCCGGCCCGCTGGCTCCACCCTCCGGCGGCCTGGCGTTGCCCGACCGCATCACCAGCGCCGTCACCGAGGACGCGGGCCCGATGGTGACCGCGATGGACGCCAAGACGCTGACCCAGATCCGGACAAGACTCACCGAGCTGCGCGACCCCGTACCCGCCGGTGAGGAATGCACCCTGCAAATGCCCGGTGCGGTCGGAATCGCCCTCAACGGCGTCACGGTGGTGCTGGGTGACGCGACCTGCCCGCAGGCGATCTCGACCGGTGGTGGTCGCGTCCGGGTCCCGGCCGGGCTGGGCAAGGAGCTGCTCGACCTCATCGTGGCGAGTGACCGCGCTGCGGCCGAGCGTGCCACCAAGGATTGACCGAACTCTTCCTGCCCGTCGGCGTGAGACCTCGGAGGTCGGCCCCTGACCGGTAGATTGATCCGCCGGTCAGGGGCCAGAGCTGATAGCACGCTACGGGCAAGTCGCGTAAGCCCAAGGCCGAGAAGTACCTGTCGCTGGTCAAGGCTCAGATGATGCGGGGCGAGTGATCGATCCTGAGCGCGGCAAGATCCGGCTACGCGACTACGCCGAGCGGTGGATTACCGAACGGCCGAACCTGCGGCCCCGGACCGTGCACCTGTATCGCTGGACCCTGGGCAGGCACATCACGCCGCATCGTCGAGCACCGGGGTAGCGGCCTGATCCTCGGCCCGCCAAAGTCGCGGGCCGGCGTGCGGACCGTGGCCCTTCCAAGGCGGCACTACCTGTGCTGAAACAGCACATGGGCAGTCACGTCGGCGAGGCACCCGAGGCGTTCGTGTTCACCGGCGAGAGCGGCCGGAACCTCTGGCGCGGCAACTTCAACAAGCTGGTCAAGTGGCCCGGGGCGGTCGCCGCCGTGGGTGTTCCCGGGCTGCACTTCCACGACCTGCGGCACCTCGGCAACACCCTCGCGTCGCGGGCACCAGGTGCGAGCCTGCGCGACATTATGGCGCGGATCGGGCACGACAGCCCGCGTGCCGCGCTGAGCTGCCAGCACGCCAACCGGGAGGCCGACCAGGGCATCGCCGACGCGATCGACAAGACGGCGAAGACCAAGGGCGAGACCAAGCCGGCCGGCGGAGGAAAGCAGGCCCGGAAGCGCAACGGCGACGACCCAGACGAGGGTACGGCTGGCGCCCTGGTTGGCCGACGCTAATGGCACGTTATTGGCACGCGGCGTGATCGTTGACCTTGCAACATCGAAGACCCTGACCGGGACTCACGTCCTGATCAGGGCCTTCATGTTGGAGCGGGTGACGGGAATCGAACCCGCACTGTCAGCTTGGGAAGCTGATGTTCTGCCATTGAACTACACCCGCAGGCGGCACCACTGTACCTGAGTCGACACGCCGGTGCACCCAGGTACCCCTCCGACGCGCGCGCCGGCCGGATCACCGCCCATGATCACCTCACCTCGTCCCCACCCGGGCGGCCCGCGCCGGCACACCCGAACATCGACCCGCAGAGCCGACCGCGCGGCCCGATGCGGACTCGGAGTCGCCCCCCCATCGCCGTGCGTCGATCACGAAACACCGCCGCCAGGAAAAAGTTCCACCGCGGCAACATATGGGCGTTCTCAAATCCTTCGATCGGTTGTAACGTCTGCCCAACGTTCTCAGCCACGGCGTGACATACCCCCTGTCGCGCCGCCAGAAAGAGGTGGGCCCATGGGACTCCGTCCCAACCTGCTGACCCGGCGTACGGCCGGCGTCGCGTCGACGACCCTCGCGCTGCTGCTCAGCACCGCCGCCGTGGGCGTCGTACCCGCCGCTTCGGCCTTCTCCGCCGCTCCGACCGAGGTCTGCGCCGAGCCGGCCGACGTCCACTCGGACGCCCGCGTCAAGCCGGGCGGCGAGGCCAAGCACGAGCCGAACGAGCTGACCCTCGCGGAGACCCGCGAGCGCGAGGCCGACCTGGCCGCCGCGCTGCGCGAGCGGGCGCGGTTCCGGACCGGTGCCGGCGCCTCCACGATGGCCACCGTCACCGTCCCGGTAGTGGTGCACGTGATCCAGCGAGACAGCACCCGGGCCGGCGGCAACATCCCCGACTCGATGATCAACTCGCAGATCAGCGTGCTGAACCAGTCGTTCAGCGGGGCGACCGGCGGCGCGTCCACCGCGTTCAGCTTCCAGCTCCAGACGATCAACCGGGTGACGAACCCGTCCTGGTACCCGATCGTGCAGGGCTCCTCGGCGGAGCGGTCGATGAAGACCTCGCTGCGTACGGGCGGCAAGAACACCCTCAACATCTACCTGGGCGAGCTGAGCGACAGCCTGCTCGGCTGGGCTACCTTCCCGACCCGGAAGCTCAACAGCATGGACGGCGTCGTCGTGCTGAGCGAGTCGCTGCCGGGCGGCACCGCCACCAACTACAACCAGGGCGACACGGGCACCCACGAGGTCGGCCACTGGCTGAACCTCTACCACACCTTCCAGGGCGGCTGCTCCGGCTCGGGCGACAGCGTCGACGACACGGCGGCCGAGGCCTCGCCGGCCTACCAGTGCCCGACCGGGCGGGACACCTGCACCGCCCCGGGCACCGACCCGATCACGAACTTCATGGACTACAGCTACGACTCCTGCATGTACCAGTTCACCGCCGGGCAGGCCAGCCGCATGCTGACCGCCTGGAACGCGTACCGCGCGGCGTAGTTCCGCCGTACGACCCATCGGTGCCGGCCTCGCTCGACGGGGCCGGCACCGGCGTCTGTGCGTGCCGGGTGGGCGTGCCCGCGGACGGGCGGGCGGTGTGGCGCCCCGGAGGGGGACGGCCCGGGGCGCCACACCGCGTCTCAGGCGGCCGGGCGGGCGGCGTGGCCGCCGACGCTCCCCGACCGGGTCTCGGGCACCACGGCGGTGCCGGCGGCGGCCGCGTGGGGATCGAGCCACACCTGGACGGCGGGCCGGCCGTGCCCCTCGCCGGCACCGCCCGCGACGCCGGACTCGCGGCGGGCCAGCATCGCCACGTCGACGGTGAACTCGAAGACCCGCCAGTCGACCTGCGGCGCGGCCCGGTGGCTGCGGGCCAGCCGGGCGACCCGGGCCGGGTCGGTCACCGGCCGGGCGTGGCCAGCGACGTAGGCCTCGTCGTCGCTCTCCTCCGGCGGAAAGGAGTGCAGCGCGTAGCGACCGTCGCGCTCCAGGTCGCGCCGCTTGGGCGAGTCGACGACGAAGCAGAAGAGCCCCTCGTCGGTGATCACCGGGGAGACCGGGTGCACCCTGGGACCGCCGTCGGCGCGGACGGTGGCCAGGTAGCCGAAGCCCGGCCCGTACTGCTGCATGAGGAGGCGGATCCCGTCGGCGAGGCGGGGCTCGTCGGCGGCGAATTCGGACCAGGAAGCCATGCCGACATTCTATCGAACAACTGTACGAAGACGCACTCCGACACGCAGGTCACGCTCATCGCTCGCTAAGGTGTGCGGATGCTGCTCTCCGACCGCGACCTGGCCTCCGAGATCGAGGCGGGGACGCTCGCGCTGGAGCCGTTCGAGCCCGCGCTGGTGCAACCGTCCAGCATCGACGTACGCCTGGACAATCTCTTCCGGGTCTTCAACAACCACCTCTACACCCACATCGACCCCGCGCAGCAGCAGGACGACCTCACGTCGAAGGTCGAGGTGCCGGAGGGCGAGCCGTACGTGCTGCATCCGGGCGAGTTCGTGCTCGCCTCGACGCTGGAGGTCATCTCCCTCGGCGACCAGCTCGCCGGCCGCCTGGAGGGCAAGTCGAGCCTGGGCCGGCTGGGCCTGCTCACCCACTCCACGGCGGGCTTCATCGACCCGGGCTTCTCCGGCCACGTGACCCTCGAGCTGTCGAACGTGGCCAACCTGCCGATCACCCTCTGGCCGGGCATGAAGATCGGCCAGCTCTGCATCTTCCGGCTCTCGTCGCCGGCGCAGCACCCGTACGGCTCGGCCGTCTACGGCTCGCGCTACCAGGGCCAGCGCGGGCCGACCCCGAGCCGCTCCTGGCAGCACTGGCGCACCTGGCCAACCCGCTGACCCGGGCGCCGGCCGTCGGGAGGGGCCCTCCCGTGCCGCACGCGCCAGGAAAGGGGGCCCGTCCCCGCACGTCAGCCGGGCCGCCCGTAACTGTGGATCGGGCCGTCGTCGACCTTCTTCATCTTGATCGGCACCCCGGCACGGGAGGCGTGCACCACCCAGCCCCCGCCGACGTACATGCCGACGTGGTGCAGGTCGCTGTAGTAGAAGACGAGGTCACCCGGGCGCAGCTCGCCCCGGCTGACGGTCGCGGTGGCCCGGCGCTGCTGCGCGGCGTTGTGCGGCAGCGAGACCCCGGCCTTCGCCCAGGCGGCGAGCATCAGCCCGGAGCAGTCGTACGAGTTCGGCCCCTCGGCGCCCCAGACGTAGGGCTTGCCGATCTGGGCGCAGGCGAACTTCACGGCGGTGCCGGCCGCGCCGCCGGGGTAGCCGGCCGGGCAGGGGGCGGGGCGCAGCGGCCCGCCGCCGCCGTTGCCGTAGATCCGCAGCCGCAGCTTCTGCAACCGGTCGATCTCGGCGTTGATCTGCTTCTTCTTCGCCGCGAGCTGGGCCTCGGTGCGGCTGAGCTGGACGACCATCTCGTCCAGCGGCGCCTTCTTCCCGGCAAGCCGGTCGCGCAGCTCGGCGACCTGCCGCACGTCCTGCTGCTGGTGCTGGGCGAACCGGTCGAGCAGTTCGAGCTGCCCGAGCATCTCGCTCGGCGAGCGGCTGCCCAGCAGGGCGTTGACGGCGGAGACGTTCTCGCCCTTGTAGGCGCGGGCGGCCAGCGCGCCCACCTTCTCCATCGCCTGGTCGACCCGCTTCTCCAGCGGCCTGATCTGCGCGGCGAGGGCGTCGGCCTGCTTCCGCCTGGCGGCCAGGTCCTGTCGGGTGGCGTTGTGCCGTTCGATGATCGGTTCGAGCTTGTTCCAGTCCTCGTCGATCTGCCGCTCGATCTCGGCGACCGTCGGTTCGGCGTGGGCCGCCGTGGCGCCGCCGGTCAGGACGACGGCGAACGCGGCCAGGGCGGCGAGGGCGGTGGTGCAGCGGTACCAGCGTGGGCGCGGCGCAGCCGTCGCCGGGTCGGCGAGGGCCGACCGGGTCGACGGTGGCCGCGGGGCATGGTGTGCCACCGGGCTCCGTACTCCTTCTTCCGTACCGCCTACCGGGTTAGCTGACGGGTTCGGGCGGGAAGGGGCGCCCTACCGCAGGGACTGCGGATTCACCCCGGGGAACCTGGGTCCCCGGCTCGCTCGGGAGCGACTCGGCGGTGTCGGACCGTCACCGCCCTGGTTGGACGGGTTGTCACCGGCCGACGAAGGACCAGAGTAGAGACGACCGTTATCGATCCGCAACCCTCCGGGCGGTGACACTCCGTACTCGTCCGGGGCGGCGAATCCGCGACTCGGACGGCGAAAGTTTCCTTCCTTTTGAAGTGTCCACCGGAAAGGTATTGACCCGAGGCGGCGGACGGGGCGAAGGTGGCCCCATCTTTGCCCGTCCGAACTGGGGGTCTGATGCACCTGTCAGCGACATCAAGGAGCAGACGCGTCCTGCTGGCCGCGGCCGTGGCCGCCGCCCTGGCGGCGACGCCGCTCACCGCCGCCGGATCCGCCGCCGCCTCGCCGGCGACCGACCGGCAGCAGCAGTACGCCGCCGCGGCGGCCGAGTACGGCGTGCCCGAGAGCGTCCTGCTCGGGGTCTCCTACCTGCAGTCCCGCTGGGACACCAACGCCGGCACGCCGAGCACCAGCGGCGGCTACGGACCCATGCACCTGACCGACGCCGAGCACGTCGCCGCCCTGTCCGGTGGCACCCACCACGACGAGGGCACCGAGGACCCGCGCGGCGACGACTCCCGCCGGTCCCTGGCCGAGGCGCACGAGCCGCCGGCCGCTCCGCCTCCCGACGAGGCGGCGCTCCGGACGCTCGACGCCGCCGCGGAGCTGACCGGCGCCAGCGAGGAGGCGCTGCGGACGGACGTCACGGCGAACATCCGGGGCGGCGCGGCGCTGCTGGCCGCGTACCAGAAGGAGATCGGCGCCCCGGTCGGCGCCGGCACCGACCCGGCGGCCTGGTACGGCGCGGTGGCCCGGTACTCCGGCGCGGACAGCGCCGACGCTGCGGCGGCCTTCGCCAACGAGGTGTACGCCACCATCGCCGCGGGCGACAGCCGGCTGACCGACGACGGGCAGCGGGTCACGCTGACCGGCGTCGCGGTCCAGCCGGATCGCTCCTGGCTGGACCGGCTGCACCTGCGCAAGCTCGCGCGGCCCGACGGGCTGGAGTGCCCGAGCGACATCTCCTGCGAGTGGATCCCGGCGCCGTACCAGAACTACGGCCCCACGATCGAGGACTACGGCAACCACGACCTGGCCGACCGGCCCGCGCAGCAGAAGATCGAATACATCATCATCCACGACACCGAGGGCTACTTCGGGCCGAGCGTCAACCTGGTCAAGGACCCGAAGCGGGTGGGCTGGCACTACACCCTGCGCTCGGTGGACGGCCACATCGCCCAGCACATCAAGACCAAGAACGTCGGCTGGCACGCTGGCAACTGGTACGTGAACTCCAAGTCGATCGGCCTGGAGCACGAGGGCTTCGCCGGGCACGGCACCTGGTACACCGAGGCGATGTACCGCACCTCCGCCAAGCTGGTCCGCCACCTGGCGCGGCAGTACAACATCCCGCTGGACCGGCAGCACATCATCGGGCACGACAACATCCCCGGCACCGTCGCCTCGACCGTGCGCGGCATGCACTGGGACCCGGGCCCGTACTGGAACTGGTCGCACTACTTCGACCTGCTCAAGGCGCCGTTCAAGTCGACCGGCACGCACCACACGGGCCTGGTCACCATCGACCCGGACTTCGCCACCAACCAGCCGCAGTTCACCGGCTGCAACCGGCAGCCTCCGGGCGTGCCGAACCCGGTTCCGCCGGTGGCGCCCTGCCCGCTGCGCGGCTCGTCCGCGCTGCCCCTGCACAACGCCCCGAGCCACGACGCGCCGCTGGTCAACGACATCGCGCTGCGGCCCGACGGCACCCCGAACACCATGTACATCTCCGACCACGGCGCCCGTGTCTCGGCCGGACAGACGTACGCCGTGGCCGAGGTGCGGGGCGACTGGACCGCGATCTGGTACCTCGGCCAGAAGTCGTGGTTCCACAACCCCGCCTCAGCGCCGACCGCGAAGTGGGCCGTCGGCCTGGTCGCCACCCCGAAGGCCGGCAAGACCACCATCCCGGTGTACGGCCGGGCGTACCCGGAACAGGCGGCGTACCCGGCCGGCGTGCCGTACCAGCCGATCTCGCCCCTGCAGTACACCCTCTCGGCCGGTGAGCGGTACGCCGTCGGCGACGTGCTCCCCGGCGAGTACTACCGGGCCGTCACGTTCGACGGTTCCGCCCCGCACGACCGGACGGTCGTCCGCGGCGACAACAAGTACGTGCAGATCCAGTTCGGTCACCGGGTCATGTTCGTCAACCTGGACGACGTGAACCTGGTGCCGTCCCCGCTGGACGCACCCCGCTGATCCCACCGCACGACGAGGGCCCCCGGTCGATCCGACCGGGGGCCCTCTCGTTGCGTGCTGCGGATCAGCCGGGCCTGCGGAACCCGGCCACCGGCATGGTGTTGATGCTGGAGACGTTGACCGGCTTGCCGGCCCGGGGCGCGTGCACCATCTTGTCGTTGCCGAGGTAGAGGCCGACGTGGTGCAGGTCGCTGAAGAAGAAGACCAGGTCACCGGGGCGCGCCTCGGAGCGCGGGATGGCCTTGCCCTCGTTCCACTGCGCACCGGTGAAGTGCGTCAGGTGGATTCCCGCCGCCTTGTAGGCGAACTGGGTCAGGCCGGAGCAGTCGAACGAGTTCGGACCGGTGGCACCCCAGACGTACGGGTCGCCGACCTGCGCGCAGGCCGTCCGGATCGCGGTCCGGGCCGCCTCGCTGACCACGCCGTTGATGGTCGGGCAGTTCTCCGTCTTGACGGTCGTCACCGGGATCGACGCCTCGAGCTTCTTGATGTCGGCGTCGATCTGCTTCTTCTTCGCCGCCAGGTCGTTCTGCTGCTTCGTCTGCGAGGCGATCAGCGTGTCGAGCTTCTGCTTCTCCGCGTCGAACTTCTCGCGGACCTTGGTCACGCCTTCGAGCTGCTTACGCTCCTGGGCGGCCAGTCGGTCGAGGAGGGTCAACTGCTCGGTCAGCGTGTGGGGCTTGGCGCTGACCAGCAGCGCACCGATCTCCTGGGACGGACCGGTGATGTAGTAACGGGAGGCGAGGGCGCCGACCCGGTCCATCGCCAGCTCGCTCTCCAGCGCCAACGGCTGGATCTTCTTCTGCAGGTCCTTCGACTTCTTGAGGTTGACCTTCAGCTGCGCCCGCACCTTGTTGTACTGCTCGATGGTGGGCTCGAGCTGCTCCCACTTCTTGTCGATCGCGGCCTCGATCTCGTCGACCGAGGGCTCGGCGTGGGCGGGCGCGGCCAGCATGCCGGCGCCGACCACCGCTGCGGCGACCAGGGTGAGCAGACGGTGGGCGACCCTACGCAGGCCACCCGGACGAGCAGATCGTCCCGGTGCGTGACGATGAGGGGGCATGGTTGCCACCGGCACCGACTCCTTTTGCAACCCGGCCGCTTGGCGCCTCGCGCGAGGGAAGAGGGGCGAGACAGACGACCCACAGCGGCCGGTGCCCAACATTAGGGAAGGCCGGCAGCGGAATCAAGGCGACCGAGGTTCACTTCACGCCTGCGCAACCGCTTGCGTACCAAGGGTGTCGGCCCGCCGACCAACGATTGCGGTCAATACGTCGTCGAGCGTGACCACGCCGAGAGGACGACGGCCGTCGCTGACCAGCACCATGTGCCGCCGCTCCCGGCGCATCGACAGCAGCAGGTCGGCGAGCGTACGGTCCGGCGGCACCACCGCCAACGGCCGGTAGACGTCCGCCGGCACGGGGGCCCGCCGGCTCGCGCCCGCGTACCCGAGCACGTCCTTGACGTGCACGAAGCCGAGCACCCGGCGGGTGGAGCGCTGCACCACCGGGAAGCGGGACCGGCCCGTCCGGGTGGCCAGCACCTCCAGCGAGGCGGGCGAGACGTCCTCGGCCACCGTGGTCACCGTGGACCACGGTTGCAGGGCGTCGGCGGCGGTCCGGCTGTGCAACGCGAGCGCACCCGTGATCCGGGCGTGCTCCTCCGCGTCGAGCAGCCCCTCCGTACGCGCCTGCGACACCAGCCCGGCCAGTTCCTCGGCGGTGAAGACCGTCTTCACCGCCTCGGTGGCCTCGATCCGCCACAGTCCCAGCACCCGGCGCGACGCCCACTTCATCGCCACCAGCAGCGGCTTGGTGGCCAGGCAGAACGCCAGCATCGCCGGCCCCAGCCAGAGCGCCGACGGCTCCGGCCCGGCCAGCGTGATGTTCTTCGGCACCATCTCGCCGACCACGGTGTGCAGGAAGACCACCACGCCGAGGGCCAGCACGAAGGCCACCGGGTGGACCACCCCCTCCGGCAGCCGCACCGCGCGGAACGCCGGCTCCAGCAGGTGCGCGAGGGCGGGCTCGGCGATCGCGCCCAGCCCCAGCGAGCAGATGGTGATGCCGAGCTGCGCCCCGGCGATCATGAGCGGGATCTGGTTCATCGCCGACAACGCCCAGCGGGCCCGCTTCGAGCCGGCCGCCAACGGCTCGACCACCGTGCGCCGGGACGCGATCAGCGCGAACTCGCTGCCCACGAAGAACGCGTTGCCGAGCAGCAGCGCGACCGTGACCAACAGCTCAGGCATCGCCGTCCGGCTCCTCGGGACGGACCACCCGGACCTGCTCGATCCGGTGCCGCTCGACCTCCACGACGGTGAACTCGAAGCCCGACTCGTCGACCGTCTCGCCCGCCAGCGGGATGTGCCCCAGCCGGGCCATCAGGAACCCGGCGAGCGTCTCGTACGGCCCCTCGGGCAGCCGGAAGCCGGTCTGCTCCGCCAGCTCGTCGGAGCGCAGCACCCCGTCGACGAGGACCGTCCGCTCCCCGCCCGGCACGGTCAGCTCGGCCGGGTCGACGTCGTCCACCGCGTCCGGGTCGAACTCGTCGGCGATCTCCCCGACCAGCTCCTCCACGAGGTCCTCCGTGGTGACCACGCCGTCGGTGCCGCCGTACTCGTCGACGACGATGGCGAGGTCGGCACCCGCGCTGCCGAGCGCGGCGAGCACGCCGTCGAGGTCCAGGCTCTCCGGCACGTACACCGGCTCGCGGGCCACCGACCCGACCGTGGTCGAGCCGCGCAGGGCCAGCGGCACGCCCAGCGCGTCGGGCACCCCGGCGACGCCGGTCACCAGGTCGAGGGTCTCCTCGTAGACCGGGAACCGGGTCCGCCCGGTCTGGCGGGACAACGCCAGCAGCTCCGCCACGGTGGCGGTGGCCCGCAGCGCGACGACGTCGACCCGCGGGGTCATCGCCTCGGCGGCCCGCTTGTCGCCGAACCGGATGGTCCGGCGCAGCAGCATGGCGGTGTCCGGCGGCAGCGCCCCGGCCCGCGCCGAGATGGCCGCCAGCAGCCCCAGTTCCTCCGGCGAGCGGGCGCTGGCCAGCTCCTCCTGCGGCTCGACGCCGAGCAGCCGGACCAGGCGGTTCGCCGAGTCGTTCAGCGCCCGGATCAGCCAGCCGCAGGCGCGGGAGAAGGCGCGCATCGGGCCGGCGGTCGCGAGCGCGGTGGGCATCGGCCGGGCCAGCGCGAGGTTCTTCGGCACCAGTTCGCCGAAGAGCATGGAGAGCAGGGTGGCCAGGGCCAGGGCGAGGAACGGGGTGAACCGGCCGGCGGCGTCCCCGGCGACCGGGCGCAGCAGCGGGGTGAAGAGACGGGCCAGGGCGGGCTCGGCCAGGTAGCCCGTGAGCAGTGCGGTGAGGGTGATGCCGAGCTGCGCCCCGGAGAGCTGGAAGGAGAGTTCCCGCAGCGCCCGGCGTACGGTCGCGGCCCGGCCGTCGCCCGCCGCCGCCCGCCGCTCGATCTCGGGCCGGTCCACCGTGACCAGGGCGAACTCGGCCGCGACGAAGAACGCGTTGCCGCCGGTCAGCAGCACGAAGCCGACCAGGGGCAGCACCGTGGTCAGCAGCAGGCCATCGATGGTCGTCTCACCTCGGCGAGATTCTCGCACGGGCGGCGGACCCGGGTCACGGGCGAGAGACCCGCCGGTCTCGCGGGGCCGGGCTACCGTCGGGACATGGCCCCGCTCACTCTCGCCCACGAACTCGCCCTGCTCGGTTACGACGACGCGGGCGTCAACCGGCTCGGCCGGCCCACGCTCGACTACGGCCTGGCCGGCGCCCTGCTGCTGGAGCTGGCCCTCGCCGGTCGGGTCGAGATCGCCGACGACCGGCTGGTGGTGAGCGACCCGACCCCCGTCGGCCAGCGGCAGCTCGACGACGCGCTGGCCCGGATCGCCGCCGACCCGAAGCGGCACAAGCCGAGCGACTGGATCAGCCGGCTCGCCAAGGACCTGCCCGAGCAGGTGCTGGACGGGCTGGTCACCGCCGGCGTGCTCCGGCGCGACTCCGACAAGGTGCTGTGGGTCTTCCCGCGTACCCGCTATCCGTCCTCCACCGGCGCGGAGCCGGCGGTGGAGACGCAGGCCCGGCAGCGGATGGTCGCCGCCGTGGCCGGGGACGGCCCGGTGGACGCGCGGACGGCCGCCCTCATCGGCCTCGCCCAGGCCGTCGGCCTGGACCGCAAGCTCTTCGCGGAGCTGCCGAAACAGCACGTCAAGCGCCGGCTGACCGAGATCGCCGCCGGTGACTGGGCGTCTTCCGCCACGCGGAAGGCCATCGAGGAGACCCAGGCCGCCGTGCTGATCGCCACCACCACGGCGACCACGGTCGCCATCGTGACCACCACGGCCACCTGAACGACGACGGGCGGCGGCACCGGGGGGTGCCGCCGCCCGTCGGGCGTCGCAGGGGTACGCGTCAGCCGGCGACCGGCGCCCGCTCGATGTCGCCCGGCGCCTGCTCGGGCTTGACCGACCGGAGCAGCACGCTGGCCACGTCGACGACCTCGACCTGCTCGCCGGCGCCCTTGCCGTTCACCCCGTCGTTGAGCATCGTCGAGCAGAACGGGCAGCCGACGGCGACCGTCTTCGCCCCGGTGGCCATGGCCTCCTCGACCCGGTCCACGTTGATCCGCTTGCCGATCTTCTCCTCCATCCACATCCGGGCGCCACCGGCGCCGCAGCAGAAGGAGCGCTCGCTGTTGCGGGGCATCTCGGTGAGCTCGCCGGAGATGGCGGTCCCCAGCACCTCGCGCGGCGGGGCGAAGACCCGGTTGTGCCGGCCCAGGTAGCAGGGGTCGTGGTAGGTCACGCCGCCGTCGACCGGCTGCACCGGGGTGAGCTTGCCGGTGGCGACCAGGTGGGCCAGGAGCTGGGTGTGGTGGACCACCTCGAACTCGCCGCCGAGCTGGCCGTACTCGTTGCCCAGGGTGTTGAAGCAGTGCGGGCAGGTGGCGACGATCTTCCGCTTGCTCTTCTCCCGGCCCTCGAACGCCTCGTTGAGGGTCTCGACGTTCTGCTGGGCGAGCATCTGGAAGACGAACTCGTTGCCGATCCGGCGGGCCGGGTCGCCGGAGCAGGTCTCGCCCTCGCCGAGGATCGCGAACTTCACGCCCGCCTCGTTGAGCAGCGTGGCGACCGCCCGGGTGGTCTTCTTGGCCCGGTCCTCGAACGCGCCGGCGCAGCCGACCCAGAAGAGGTACTCGAAGTCGTCGACCTCGCCGACCCGCGGCACCTCGAAGTCCAGGCCCTTGGTCCAGTCCTCGCGGGTGTTCTGCGGGGCGCCCCACGGGTTGCCCTTGTTCTCCAGGTTGCGCAGCATCACGCCGGCCTCCGACGGGAAGCTCGACTCGATGAGCACCTGGTAGCGGCGCATGTCGACGATGTGGTCGACGTGCTCGATGTCGACCGGGCACTGCTCGACGCAGGCGCCGCAGGTCGTGCAGGACCAGAGCACGTCCGGGTCGATGATGCCGCCTTCCTCGGCGGTGCCGATCAGCGGCCTGTCGGCCTCGGCGAGCGCGAGGACGTCCATGTGGGCGAGCTGGGCGGCGGTCGCCTTCTCCTCGCCGGTGAGGTCCTTGCCCCCGCCGGCCAGCAGGTACGGCGCCTTGGCGTACGCGTGGTCGCGCAGGCTCAGCACCAGCAGCTTCGGCGACAGCGGCTTGCCGGTGTTCCAGGCCGGGCACTGCGACTGGCAGCGGCCGCACTCGGTGCAGGTGCTGAAGTCCAGCAGGCCCTTCCAGGTGAACTGCTCGACCTGGGCGACGCCGAACTGGTCCTTCTCCGGGTCCGCCTCCTCGAAGTCCAGCGGCTTGCCCTGGCTCGTCATGGGGCGCAGCGCCCCGAGGCCGGAGACGTTGGCGCCCGGGTCGCGCTTGAAGAAGATGTTGAAGAACGCCAGGAAGCGGTGCCACGCGACGCCCATGGTGACGTTCAGCGAGATCACGATGAGCCAGGTCATCGAGATGGCGATCTTGATGAGCGCGGCGACGCTGACGCCGGTCTCCCAGTTCGGCAGCACCCCGCCGACGGCGTGGCTGAGCGGGGCGGCCCAGACCGGGTACTCGAAGTGGTCGGTGGCGACCTTGAAGCCCCGGATGACGAAGCCCATGATCAGCACCGCGAGGACCACGGCCTCGACGAAGTAGCCCTGCCACATGGTGGAGCCGGTGAACCGGGAGCGGCCGCCCGGCCGGGTCGGCCGGTTGCGGACGCGGATCGCGATCAGCACCAGGATGCTGACGATGCCCAGGATGCCGATCAGCTCGGTCACCGCGCCGTAGAGCGCCCAGCCGCCGACCAGCGGCAGCCCGCCGGTCGGGGAGACGACCTCGAAGTACGCCTCCAGCACCAGCAGCGACAGCACGATGAAACCGACCATCACGAACCAGTGCGCCGCACCCACCACGCTCCAGCGGAGCATGCGGGTGTGGCCGGCGGTCTCCGCCAGCATGGTCTTCGTGCGGGTGCCCTTGTCGCCGAAGCGGGTCGGGTCCGGCTGACCCAGCCGGATGACGGCCACCATCTTCATGACCGCGCGTACCGCAAGCCACACCGCCACGGCGGTGATGGCGAACGCGAGGATCGTGGTGACGATCTGGACGCTGCCCATCGAGTTGGCCTCCCCGGTCTGCTGCCTGTCGAGCGGGCTCGGCGACCGGGGCCGGGTCAGGGCACGATCGGCGAGCCGCAGCTGCCGCACCCTCGACCGGACCGGCCGATGACCTCGCTCCGCTCGGTCATGCAGTGCAGCTTACGCGCAAGGTTACCCAGCAGTAACGTGAGTCATCTCGCACCCGGGCCGCGCCGCCCTGCGCACACCATAGGGCGCAGGCCCCCGAACCGCCGGGTAGGGGCTCCACTGAGTGACATGGATTGCCGCGACACCGGCTCGGGGGCCGGTGCCGCGGTCGACGGCAGGGCTGATCGCGCCCAGGGGCCCGCCGCCGGGCCGGCGGCGGGGTGCCGGGGGCTCAGCGCCAGCGGGAGAGCAGGATCAGGGAGGCGACCATGGCGCCGAAGCCCACCGCGAGGTTCCAGTAACCCCACGACATGACCGGGTACTCCTGCTCGGAGAGGTAGTAGACCACCAGCCAGCCGATGCCGAAAACGATGAGGGCGACCGCCGAGACCGGGAGCCAGACCGGGCTAGGCTTGCGCGTCGCCGCCGTCGCCGTCGGACGGACGTCCGTCGGCGGGGTGTACACCTTCTTCTTGCGAACCTGAGACTTGGGCACGACGCTCTCCAGAGGGGTTACGACCTCGTCCGGCCTGACAACCGGGCGCGGGGGCGACGGTCCATGGCCAATAATGTTCGACAGCTAGCGTAGTCCCGAAGGCGCGTCCAATCCACGAATGGGGCGAGGCCAGTGCACGGAGTGACCGAAAAAGGCGGGACTGTTCGGGTCGCCGCAGCGGCCCGCGCCTCCGCGGGCTGAACCAGACGACGGGGAAGGAACGCTCGGTGGAGTACACATCCGGCGCGGCCTCCTGGCAGAAGGTGCTCCGGCGGGCGGTCGCCGGGCTGCTGCCTCGGCGCCCGCGGCAGCGACGACCGGGCTGGTCGATCGGGGTGCCGCTGATCGCCGCCGCGGCCGGGCTGCTCTTCACCACCACGGCCACCACCGCCGGCGGCACCGCCCTGCGCGAGGACCGCCGACCCCAGCTCAACCAGTTGATCGAGGACCGGCGCGCGGAGGTGGCGGCCAGCGAGCGGCGGGCGGCCGACCTGCGCGACGAGGTCGAGGGCCGCACGAACGCCCTGGCCAGCTCCGATGGCCCGATCAAGGAACAGCAGGACCGGGCCGCCGCCAGCCGGGACGACGCTGGCTTCACCGCGCTCGCGGGGTCCGGGGTGACGGTGGAACTCGACGACGCACCGCGGCGCAACGACGGCGCGCTGCCCGCCGGGGCCACCAACGACGACCTGGTCGTCCACCAGGGTGACGTGCAGGCGGTGGTGAACGCCCTCTGGGCGGGTGGCGCCGAGGCCATGTCCATCATGAACGTCCGCGTGCTGTCGACCAGCGCGGTACGCTGCGTGGGTAACACCCTGCTGCTGCACGGCCGGGTGTACTCCCCACCATTCAAGATCGTAGCAATCGGCGATCCCGCTGCCCTGCAGCAGGCCCTCGCCGACTCTCAGGGAGTCCGGTTGTTCAGGGACCTGGTCGACGACTACAAGCTCGGTTACAGGGAGACCGTCTCCACCGTGACCGTGCCGGCGTTCGAGGACTCGACCACGCTGCGCTCGGCGACGGTGCCCCGGTGAGCCGCGTACCGGACGACTGGCCCGAGGACCGCGACGGCCGTCACCGCGACCAGGCTGACGGTCCGACCGCCTTCCTGCCCAAGGTCGACCGCCCCGGGCCCGCCCCGGCCCGCCCGGCCCCGGCTGGCGCCTGGCCGCAGCCCACGCTGCCGTCCCGCTCCCCGGCGCCCCGCCCGCCCCACGGGCCCGACCCGGCCGTCGGCGACGGTCGCGCGCCTGCCGGCCCGCCCGCCGGGGGATGGCGCGCCATGCCCGACCCCGCCCGCCCGACACCGGAGCAGGGCCGTCCCGCGAACCCCGGCCGGTTCCCGTCAGGCGGCGACCGGAGCCGCTCCGACCAGAGCCGCTCCGCCGTCAACCCCGCCCGGCCCACCGAGCCCGGCCGCCCCGGCCCCACGGATTTCGGCCGCCCCGGCCCCGCCGACCTCGGCCGCCAGGAGCCCTCGGATCCCGGCCGCCCTGGGCCCGCCAACCTCGACTGGCACCGGCCCGCCGCCGACCGGCGCGGGCCCGCCGACTTCGACCGACGTGAGCCCGCCGGCTCCGACCGGTCCAGGTCCGCCGACTTCGACCGCCCAGGGCCACTCGACTTCGACCGACGTCAGCCCGCCGACTTCGACCGGTCCAGGTCCGCCGACTTCGACCGCCCAGGGCCACTCGACTTCGACCGACGTCAGCCCGCCGACTTCGACCGGCCAAGGTCTGCCGACTTCGATCGCCAAGGATCCGCCGACTTCGACCGGCCCGGCCCCGGCGACTCCCGCCGCCCCGGCCCGGCGGGCTTCGACCGTCCGGGCTCCGCCGACCTCCGCCGACCCGGCCCGGCCGACTCCGGCCCGTCCGCCGGTGCCGGCGCGCCGGCGTCGTGGCCCGGTGCCGGCCCGGTCCGGCCGGCCACCCCACCGCACCCCACCGCGCCGTCCGACGACCTCCGACGGCCGGGCACCGCCGGGGCCGGTGGCGAGCACTCCCTCCGCCCGCCGGTCGATCGGGCCGCCGCCCGGGAAGGCCAGCCGACCGCCGACGCGCCGACCGCGTTCATCCCCAAGGTGGGCACGTCGGGCACCGGCCCGTCGGCACCGGTCTCCCCGGCCGGCCCGGGCCGCGACGTCGATTCCGGGACCACCGCCCTGATCCCGGCCGTCTCCGGGCGTACGCCGACCGCCCCGGCCGCCCTCGTCGAGTCCACCGCCCTGATGGGCGCGGTGCCGCGTCCTCCGAAGACGGACGAGCCGGAGAGCTCCGACACTCCCGCCGAGCAGCCCCGGCCACGCCGGGGCGAGCGGGTGGTCCAGCTCCGCCCGGAGCAGACCGGCGAGGGCTACAAGAGCGTCTACTCGGAGCTCACCCGACCGTCGCTGGGCTCCCGGCTGCGTACCGGCATCCGGATCAGCGGCGAACTGCTGATCACCTTCGGCCTGGTGGTGCTGCTCTTCGCCGGCTACGAGGTCTGGGGCAAGTCGGCGATCGTCGACGCCCACCAGACCGACCTCAGCCAGCAACTGGCGCAGGCGTGGGGCCCCGAGGGCGACCCGACGGTGGCGCCGTCGGCGAGCGCGTCGACCAAGCCGAAGCCGCCCGTGCAGGGCAAGCCCATCGCCGGGCTCTACATCCCCAAGCTCGACAAGAACTGGGTCGTCGTCGAGGGCGTCACCCAGAAGGACATCCGGTACGCGCCGGGCCACTATCCCTCCAGCGCCCTACCCGGCCAGGTCGGCAACTTCTCCGTCGCCGGGCACCGCAACCGGGCCACCTTCTGGCGGCTCGACGAGCTGAACGACGGTGACGCCATCGTGGTGGAGGGCAAGACCGACTGGCACGTCTACAAGGTGACCGAGAGCCGGATCGTCAAGCCCACCCAGGTCGAGGTGGTGGCGCCCGTGCCGGGCAAGCCCGGGCAGAAGCCGACCAAGTCGATGCTCACCCTGACCACCTGCAACCCGAAGTTCGACAACTACCAACGCCTGATCATCCACGCCGAGCTGGCACGCAGCCAGCCGAAGTCGGCGGGGCGCCCGGCGGAACTGGGGGCCTGAAGGTGTACGGCTGGATCTGGCGCAAGCTTCCCTTCGGGCTGCCCGGCAAGCTCACCGGCAGCCTGCTGATCGCCAGCGCGATGGTGGCCCTGCTCTGGTACGTGGTCTTCCCGTGGGCCGAGCCCCTGCTGCCCTTCGACGACGTGCAGGTCACCCAGGATTCCGGCGACCCCGGCGGTGACGTGGTGCCGGGCGGCGGGGAGGGCGACGGCGCCCCGACCGGCGACGAGCACGACCTGCCGTACGACACCGACCAGAACAACACCCCGCCCTCTCCGGACGAGTGAGCCCCTGATGCGTGTCCTGGTGATCGACAACTACGACTCGTTCGTCTTCAACCTCGTGCAGTACCTGGGTCAGCTCGGCGTGGATTGCGAGGTCCGGCGCAACGACGAGATCGAGGTCGCCGAGGTGGGAAAGGTCGGCGCGGCCGGCGTCCTGCTCTCGCCCGGCCCGGGCAGCCCCGACCGCGCCGGCATCTGCCTCGACGTCATCCGCGCGTACGCGGGCGAGCTGCCGATCTTCGGCGTCTGCCTGGGTCACCAGGCGATCGGCGAGGCCTTCGGCGCCACCGTGACCCGCGCCCCCGAGCTGCTGCACGGCAAGACCTCCGAGGTCCGCCACCGCGACGTCGGGGTGCTCGCCGGCCTGCCGGACCCGTTCACCGCCACCCGCTACCACTCGCTCGCCGTGCTGCCCGAGACGCTGCCCGAGGAGCTGGAGGTCACCGGCTGGACGGGCTCCGGCGTGGTGATGGCGATGCGGCACCGGACGCTGCCCATCGAGGGCGTCCAGTTCCACCCGGAGTCGGTGCTGACCGAGGGCGGCCACCTGATGCTGGCGAACTGGCTCGCCGCCTGCGGTCACGCGGAGGCGCTGGAGCGGGCCCCGGCGCTGGCCGCCGAGGTGGACGCGCGCCGCCGCGCCGCCTTCGCCACCACCTGACGGGCGTCCCTACGCCAGATGGTCAGTACTCGTCGTCATCCTGCCGACGGGCGCGCGCGGCCAGGAGTGTGACGGCCAGGACCGTCAGCGAGACGACGCCGACCGCCTGACCTATCCGGCCGATGCGCTTCGCGTTGCAGGTCCGGTGCGCCTTCTCCCAGTAGTCCCCGTCCGAGGGGCCTGCCCAGAAGTCCAGGTCGAGCCTCAACGCGTTGCCGCAGCTCTTCTGCTCGTGGTCTCCCGGTCCGAGGATGTGGACCGGTAGAGCCAGCAGGAGCAACACCACAGCGCTCCCGAGCCAGGCGACCCGGGTCGGCGTCACCCAGGTAAGGATCCTCGATGGGGCAGGCGCGGCTTCAGGCTCCATCGGGCAGATGGTAGAGCACCCCCTGCCACGCTGCGGCCCGCTGGTGTCAGCACCGAAAAGTGGACAGAGAGGGTCGCCGGCCACCGCCGGCCGGGAACTTTCGGTCAGAGGGTCAGCCGGTCAGCGCATCCGCCACGCCGGAGTTCACGGGCGAGCGGACGGCGGGCGGCCTGCCCCGGACCGCGTCCCATGCCGCCTTGCCGCTGGCGAAGTAGTCCCGGACCGCCTTGCCGAAGAGCAGGGCGGACCCGCAGCCGGGGCAACGGGCGGCCACTCCGTCGACGTCGAGGCCGAGGTGTCGGCACAGCGTCACCGCGCGGGACAGGTGGTAGGACTGGGTCACGATCAGGGCCCGCTCGACGCCGTACACGTCGCGCGCCCGGGCACAGGTGTCGTAGGTGTCCAGGCCGAACGGGTCGGCCACGACGCGACGCGGATCGACACCGAGCCGCTCGGTCAGGTGGGAGGTCATCGCCGCCGGCTCGTCACCGGACGTTCCACCCCCGTCGCCCGACACGAGGACCACCCGGGCCCGCCCGCCGTTCACCAGCGCGGCGGCGGTCTCCAGGCGGCCGGCGAGCCGGTCACCCGGCTGACGGCGGTCCGCCGCCACCGCGGTGCCCAGGACGATCACGACGTCGGCGGCCGGCGCGTCGGCCTCGCCGTACAGGTGGCCACGGGCGGCGGTCGTCGTCCAGAGCCAGGGCAGGCTGGCGAGGACCAGCGCCACCAGGCCCAGAACCGCCGCGCGGATCAGGCGTCGCCGCCACCGGCTCGCCAGTTCCGTCGCGCCGGTCGCCGGCCGGCCTTCGTCGTCGGCACCCGGAGGGCGCCGCCCGGCGGCAACAGAAGGGCCCCGACCGGCGGCATCCGCAGGGCACTGCCCGGCCGGGTCCTCCGCAGTCACGAGCGCGTCAGCGCTCGGGCAGTCGGACCGGCGGAGTGGTCGGCAGCGGGAAACCCCCGCCACCGCCGGGAGCGGACGGCGTGGTGCTGGGCGTCGGGCTCGCCGAGTCGGTGGGCGTCGGCTCGGCCTGCGGCACGGTGACCACGATCGTCACGGTCCTGCCCCTGGCGAGGTCGCTGCCCGCCTGCGGGGTCTGCGAGGTGACCTGGCCGGCCTCCTCCGGCGGCACCTCCCGGCCCCGCTTGACCACGACGTTGTACCCCGCCTCGTCCAGCTCGTCCTTGGCGTCGTCCTCGCTGGAGCCGACCACGTTGGGCACCTGACCGACATTGCCCCTGGAGACCGTCAGGGTGACGGTGGCTCCTGCGGCAACCTCCTTACCCTCTGTGGGCGACACGCCGAGGACGATGCCCGCCTTCTCGGCGTCGTCCTTCAGCTTCCGCTCCACCTTGAAGCCGGCAGCCTCGAGCCGCGTCTTCGCGCCCTCATAGGTGGAGCCCTTGAGGCCGGACGGGATGGCCTTCATCTCCACGCCGCCGCAGACCCGGACGACGACCTCCCGGTTCGGCTCCAGCGGGGAGTTGGCGGGCGGGTTCTGGTTGATTACCTGCCCCTTCTGGCAGGTGCCGAAGACCTGGTCGCCCTCCTTGGGGACCAGGTTGGCCTGCTCGATCCGGGCGAACGCCTCCTGCTGGGTGAGGCCGGTCACCGTGGGAACCGTGACACGGTCGTCGCCGTCGCGCTGACTGAGCAGGGCGGCGGCGAGGGCGATCACCGCGAGAACGCCGACCGCGGCGAACGTCGCGATCAGCCAGGAGGACGCCTTCCGTCGGCGCGGGTCGCCGACCCGGGCCGGCATCTGCCGGGTCTGCGGCGCGCCGGGGGTGCCCGCGTAGCCGGCGGCGGCGGGGGCGAGCTGCGCCGTCTCCTCCTGCGGCAGCACGGGGGTCGCCATCACCGGGCGGCCGGCGGCCGCGCGAAGCAGGTCGGCCCGCATCTCGCCGGCGCTCTGGTAGCGGTTGAGGGGGTTCTTCGACAGCGCCTTGAGCACGATCGCGTCGACCGCGGGGTTGACGTCCGGGTTGATGTCGCTCGGGGTCGGGGGCGCCTCCCGCACGTGCTGGTAGGCCACGCTGACCGGGCTGTCGCCGACGAACGGTGGGTGCCCGCAGACCAGCTCGAAGAGCACGCAGCCGGCGGCGTAGACGTCGGAGCGGGCGTCCACCGCCTCGCCGCGCGCCTGCTCGGGCGAGAGGTACTGCGCCGTACCGATGACCGCGCTCGTCTGGGTCATGGTGGTGGCGCCGCTGGCCAGCGCCCGCGCGATGCCGAAGTCCATCACCTTGACCTGGCCGGTCTGGGTGAGCATCACGTTGCCGGGCTTTATGTCGCGGTGGATGATGCCGTGCCGGTGGCTGAACTCCAGGGCCGCGCACATGTCGGCGCAGATCTCCAGCGCCCGGCGCGGCTGGAGCCGCCCCTCGACGCCCAGCACCTCCTTGAGGGTCCGCCCGTTGACGAACTCCATCACGATGAACGGCAGGGTCTCGCCGGTCGGCGCGGTCTCCTCGCCGGTGTCGTAGACGGCGACGATCGCCGGGTGGTTGAGGGACGCGGCGTTCTGCGCCTCCCGGCGGAACCGCATCTGGAAGGTGGCGTCCCGGGCGAGGTCGGTCCGGAGCATCTTGATCGCGACGTCCCGACCGAGCCGGAGATCGCGACCGCGGTGCACCTCGGCCATACCGCCGTAGCCGAGCAGCTCGCCGACCTGGTACCTGCCACCGAGCAGGCGGGCCTGCGCTGTCATCGCGTCTGTCGTCCTTCGCTCGTCGTCTCGTCGCCGCCCCACCGGGGCGGTTCCTGTCGACGGTACGACGTCCCGGCCGGATCGTCGCGTCCGTCGGGCCACAGCGCGGCGGACGTCGCCGCCGGCGGGGTGGCCGCACCTGACTTCGTGCTTTCCCGCACGTTGTAGGAAATCACGCCGGAGCAGACGAGGACCAGCACGGCCACGAGGATGGCGAGGAGCACCATCCCGGACCGGGACCGCTGCCCGCCCGGCTGGTGCGCCGGCGGGACGGCGTGTCCCGCGTACGGCATCGGCCGGGCCTGCGGCACGGGCGCCGCGCCGCGGGGGTAGCCGGTCGGCGCCATCTGCGGCCGGGGCGCCGCCGCGGCGGGCGCGACCGAGGTGGGCCGGTGCGGCGCGGCGGCCGGGCGCGGGTTCGCCACGGGCGGACGGTGGACCGTCATGGGCGGACGCGGCGGCTGCGCGGTGACGTTCTGCGGCCGGTGGGGCGACACCGGCGGACGCGGCGGCGGCACCTGGGCGCGGCCGGGCGGGGCGGCCGGAGACGCCGGCGCGGCGGAGATGGGCTGGCCGGCTGCCCGGGCCTGCTGGGAGAGCTGGGCCTTCAGCTGACGGGCCACCCCGGCCAGCGTGGCGGCGCTCGGCCAGCGTGCCGCCGGGTCCTTCGCCAGGGCCCGCTCGACCACCGCCCGGACCTGCGGCGGGATGTCGGCGGGCAGCGGGCGGGGAGTTTCCCGGACGTGCCGCATGGCGATGTCGAGCGGATTGTCGCCCTCGAAGGGGCGGCGGCCGGCGAGGCACTGGTAGGCCACCACGCCGAGCGCGTAGACGTCGGACGCGGGCGTGGCGACGCCGCCGGTGGCCTGCTCCGGGGAGATGTACGAGGCGGTGCCGAGCACCGAACCGGCCGCGGTGAGCTGGGCGACCAGCTCCGAGCGGGCGATGCCGAAGTCGGTGAGCACCAGGGTGCCGTTGGGACGGACCAGCAGGTTGCCGGGCTTCACGTCCCGGTGCACGATGCCCTTCACGTGCGCCGCGTGCAGCGCGTCGGCGGCCTGGGCGACGAGCGCCATCGTGCGGGCCGGGGTGAGCCGGCCGACCCGGGCCAACGTGGCCGACAGCGCGTCACCCTCGACGTACTCCATGACCAGGAAGGCGATCTGCTGGTCGTTGCCGAAGTCGTAGACGTCGACCACGCCGGGGTGGTTGATCGTCGCCATGGTGCGGGCCTCGCCGCGGAAGCGCTCGGCGAAGTCGGGGTCGTCGAGCAGCGCGGGGAGCAGGCTCTTGACGGCGACCGTCCGGCCGAGCACCTGGTCGGTGCCGCGCCAGACGTCACCCATGCCGCCGCTGGCGATCCGCTCGTCCAGGCGGTAGCGGTTGCCGAGCTGCACCCCGGGGCTGAGCATGTCAGCGGCCCCCCGGGTCGGCGATGGCGGCGCGCATGATCTGCCCGCCGATCCGGGCCGCCTCGGCGCTGCCGCCGTCGCCGCCGTTCTCCAGCAGGACGCAGACCGCGGAGACCGGGTTGCCGTTCTTGTCCAGCGCGAAGCCGATGAACCACGAGTGGGCAGGGATGCCGGGACGGATGTCGGCCGTGCCGGTCTTGCCGCCGACGGTGTAGCCGTTGATCTGGGCATTGCGGCCGGTGCCGTTCTCGACGACGCTGACCATCATGTCCCGCAGGTCGCTGGCGACCTGGCCGCTGACCGGCTGCCGCAGCTCCTTGGGCTTGGCGGTGTAGTAGCTCGTGGTGCGGTCCGGCGCGAGCAACTGACGGACCAGGTACGGCCGCATCTGGCTGCCGCCGTTGGCGACCGACGCGGCGATCAGGGCGCCCTGGAGCGGGGTCATCCGCACGTCGAACTGACCGATCGAGGACTGCGCGACCCCGGCCGGGTTGACGCCGCCGTCGGGATTCTGCATGGTGCCGGTCCGGCTGGCCGCCACCGGGTGGCCGCCCTTGCCGAGCCGGCCGACGGTGAGGTCCTCCTGCTCGAAGCCGAACTGCCGGGCCTTCTCCTTGATCTTGTCCGCGCCGAGCCGCACGCCGAGCTGCGCGAAGCCCGTGTTGCACGACTCGGTCACCGCGTTCATCAGGGTGACCTCGTCCTCGGGGCAGATCGACGGCGCCGCGTTGCGGATCGGCGTGCCCGAGGTCGGGGGGGTCCAGCTGGCACCGGCCGGGATCCGGGTTTCCTGACCGACGCCGTTCTCCAGCGCCGCCGCGGCGACCACGATCTTGAAGGTGGAGCCCGGGGGCAGCACCTCGCCGAGCGCCCGGTTCTTCAGCGGGCCCTCCGGGTCCTGCTCCAGCTTGTTGTGCGCGGCCGTGGCCTCGTTGGTGTCGTGGCTGGCCAGCGGGTTGGGGTCGAAGCTGGGCATCGAGACCAACGCCTGCACCGCCCCGGTACGCGGGTCGATGGCGATCGCCGCGCCCTTCGACACGTCCCTGCGGTTGTTCCGCAGCTGCTCGTACGCGACGTCCTGGGCCCGCTTCGAGACCGTGAGCAGCACGTTGCCACCACCGGTCTTGTCGCCGGTGAACATGTCCTTGAACCGGCTGGCGAAGAGCTGGTCGCTGGTGCCGGCTAGGAAGTCGTCCTCGGCCTTCTCGATGCCGATCTCGGCGAGGTTGACCGGCTTGTAGCCGAGCACGTGCGCGTACTTCGCCCCGCCGGGGTAGCTGCGCTGGAACTTCAGCTTGCCGTCGGTCTCCTTGCTGACCGCGAACGCGGTGCCGCCAGCCTCGATGTTGCCGCGCTTGCGGTCGTACGTGGCGACCTGGACCCGGCCGTTGTAGTCGCTCGTGCGGTATTCGTCGGCCTTGTAGGCCTGGATCCAGTTCAGGTTCGCGAAGAGCAGACCGAAGAGAACCATGACGACGATGCCGACGCGGCGCAGGGGTGCGTTCACGGCCTGATCACCTCCGTGGGTGCACCGTGCAGCTGCTCCGGCGGACCGCCGGACGGTCGGCCCGCCTTGCCGCCGGCGCCGGTTACGGGCCGGCGGGCGCCGTCGGAGATCCGGAGCAGGACCGCGATGAGCAGCCAGTTGGCCATCAGCGACGACCCGCCGGCGGAGAGGAAGGGGGTGGTCTGGCCGGTCAGCGGGATGAGCTTGCTGATCCCGCCGACGATCACGAAGACCTGGAGCCCGAGGGTGAACGCCAGACCGCCGGCCAGCAGCTTGCCGAACGAGTCCCGCACCGCCAGCGCCGCGCGCAGCCCCCGCTCGACGATCAGCAGGTAGACCACGAGCAGCGCGGAGAGGCCGAAGAGCCCGATCTCCTCGCCGATGCCCGCGAAGATGAAGTCGTTCTGCACCTCGGGCAGCAGGCCCGGCTGGCCGCCGCCCGGGCCCGCGCCGAACAGGCCACCCGTGCCGAGCGCGAGCAGGCCCTGCACGAGCTGGTAGCCGTCGTTGTACGGGTCGGCGAAGGGGTCCAGCCAGATCTGGGCGCGCAGGTAGAAGTTGGCGAACGGGCCGCCGACCACGTCGCCGAGCACGTAGGCCAGGTAGACGCCGCCGAAGAAGAGCACCAGACCGATGAGCAGCCAACTGACCCGCTCGGTGGCGATGTAAAGCGTCACCACGAACATGCCGAAGTAGAGCAGCGAGGTGCCGAGGTCCTTCTCGAAGACGAGGACCAGGACACTGATCAGCCAGACCACGACCACCGGGCCGAGGTCGCGCCCGCGCGGGAAGTCGATGCCCAGGAACCGGCGGCTCGCCAGCGACAGCACCTCGCGCTTGCGCACCAGGTAGTAGGCGAAGAAGACCAGCAGGGCCAGCTTGGCGAACTCGCCGGGCTGGATGGAGAAGCCACCGACCCGGATCCACAGCTTCGCGCCGTTGATCTCGGAGAACCGGTCGGGCAGCACCGCCGGGATCATCACCAGCACGATGCCGGCCAGCCCCAGCGTGTACGCGTAGCGGGACACCGAGCGGTGGTCGCGCATGAGGGCGAGCAGGCCGGCGGCGAGGACGACCGAGGCGAGCGTCCAGGCCAGCTGCCGGCCACCCGTGCCCGCGAAGATGGCCAGGTCCTCCCGCTCGGCGGGCGCCGCGTTGCCCAGGTCGAGCCGGCGCAGGAAGCCCACTCCGATCCCGTTGAGCAGGGCGACCGCCGGCATCAGGGCCGGGTCGGCGAAGGGTGCCAGGAACCGGATCACCAGGTGCAGGCCGAGGAACACGGCGGTGAGCGCGGCGGCCGGCATCCAGAAGTCGGCCGTGATCGTGTCGAGCGCCTTCGCCTCGACCATCGCCCCGTACGCCGCCACCAGCACCATGGCGACCAGCAGCAACGACAGCTCGGCGTTGCGCCGGGACCGGGCCAGGCGTACGCCGGGCTGCTCGCCCGTGGTGGCGGGCGAGGATGCCGGAATGGCCGCTGCGGTCACGGAACGTCCTCGGATCGAGCCGCGCCTACTCCGGCGACCGGCACGCGGCGGGGTCGAGCGCCGGCGAGTCGGTGTCGGAGGGCGGGGCGTCGGGCGTGGTGGTCGGCGCGGCCGGCGTGCTCGGCCGGCCGCTGACCGGCGCGCTCGCGCTCGCGCTGGCGGCCGGGGCGGGCGACACCGGGCGAGTGGTCGGCGTCGGGGCGGTGGTGACGGCCACGGCGCTCGGGCTCGGGCTCGGCGGGCAGACGGGCTTCAGGTTCGGGTTCATCGGGTCGTCGCTGGTCAGCTCGGCCAGTCGGCGCTCGGCGTCGGGCTTGCTCTTGGCCGGGATGCCCTGCTTGACCTGCTCCTGGGCGGCCAGCGTCAGGTCCTCCAGGTCCGCCGGGCTGGTGGAGTGCACCGTGGACAGGTCCATGCCGGCGATCTCGCCCTGGATGCCCCGGAAGACGGCGACCTGACCGTTCTCGGTCGCGCCGACGTAGTACTGCCGCTGGGTGTAGCTCCAGCCGCCGAAGACCGCGCCGCCGACGAGGACGAGCACCGCCAGCGAGATCGCGGCGGCCCGCACCGGCCGACGCCGCGGGCCGTCCGACTCGTCGTCGGCACCGGCCGAGGGCTCCTCCGGGACGGGGGGCCGGGGCGCGGAGAGGGCGGACGCGCGGGCGGCCGGCGTCGAGACGTCGGCGGAGGTCGCCATGCCCCGGTCCCGGGCGGCGGCGCCGCCGACGATCGGGCTCGCCTCGACGATGTCCTGGTCGGTGGCGTCCGCGATGATGACCGTGATGTTGTCCGGGCCGCCGCCGCGCAGGGCGAGCTGCACCAGCCGCTCGACACACTGCTGCGGGTCGGCGTACTCGCGCATCGTCTCGCCGATGGTGTCGGCACTGACCACGCCCGAGAGGCCGTCGCTGCAGATCAGGTAGCGGTCGCCGGGGAGCACCTGGCGGACGCTGTATTCCGGGTCGATGTCGCGCCCGTCGAGCGCCCGGGTGAGCAGCGACCGCTGCGGGTGGCTGCTCGCCTCCTCGGCGCTGATCCGGCCCTCGTCGACGAGCATCTGGACGTACGTGTCGTCCTTGGTGATCTGTGCGAACTCGCCGTTGCGCAGGAGGTAGGCCCGTGAGTCACCGATGTGGACCATGCCCAGCTTGCTGCCGGAGAAGAGGGTCGCGGTGAGCGTCGTGCCCATCCCCTCCAGCTGGGGGTTGGCGTCCACGGTGTCGCGGAGCTGCTGGTTGGCGGTGCCCACGGCCGAACGCAACGCGTCGACGAGGGCGTCACCCGGGACGTCCTCGTCGAGCGGCGCCATGGCACCGATGACGATGTTGCTGGCGACGTCACCGGCGGCCATGCCGCCCATGCCGTCGGCGACGGCGAGAAGCCGCGGTCCGGCGTAGACGGAATCCTGGTTACCGTCTCGGATCAGACCGCGGTCGCTGTGGGCCGCATAGCGCAGGGTCAGAGTCATGGCCGTAATTCGAGAGAAGTGCGGCCGATCCGGATCGGCACGCCGAGGGGGACGGGGGTTGGTCCGGTGACCTTAGCGCGATCCAGGTAGGTGCCGTTAGTCGAGCCGAGGTCCTCGACGAACCACTGGCCGTCGCGCGGCACCAGACGGGCGTGCCGTGCCGAGGCGTAGTCGTCGGTGATGACGAGGGTGGAATCCTCGGCCCGGCCGATGGTGATCTGCGCTTCGCCGAGGGTGATCCGGGTCCCCGCGAGTTGACCGGCGGTCACCACGAGCTGGTGCGCCGCCCTGCCCCGCTTCGCCTTCGCCGGCTTCGCCGCCTGCCCGAGCGAGGCGCCGACCGCCCGGGGGGCGGCCACCAGGCGGCCCGACCGGGCGCCCGCGAAGAGGTCCCGGCGGATCACGCCGACCACCGTGAACACGAAGATCCACAGCAGGATGAGGAACCCGAACCGGGCGACGGTGATGACGAGTTCCGGCAAGGCGGGTCAGCCGTCCACGCGGAAGGTCAGCGTCGTGGTGCCGAGCTGGATCATGTCGCCGGGGTTGAGCGCGACGGCGGAGACCCGCTGGCCGTTGACCATGGTGCCGTTGGTCGACCCGAGATCGGTCAGCACGACCTGACCGCCGTCGAAGTCCAGCCGGGCGTGTCGCCGCGAGATCCCGACGTCGGGCAGGCGGAGGTTGGCCTGGTCGCCGCGGCCGATCACGGTCGAGCCCATCTGGAGGGGGTAGGTGCGCCCGTCGCCGGAGACCAGCCGCACGTTGCGGCCGCCGCCGTGGCCGGGCGGGGGACCGTAGCCACCCCCCTGGTCGTAGGCCGGGTAGGCGGGCGGGCCCGCGTCGTAGCCGGGCGCCGAGACCGGGGCGACCTCGCCGCCGGTGTAGACCTCAGCGGTGACCCGGAACATCCCGGTGTCCAGCCCCTCGCCGCGTTCGATCTCGACGATCACGTCGCCGTAGACCGTCCAGGCCTGCTCGCCGATGAACTCCGCCTGCGACTGGGCCAGCTCCTGGGCCAGCGCCGCGGCGTACGGCGCCAGACGACTGTGGTCGTAGGGCGAGAGATCGATCACGTAGCGGTTGGGCACCAACGTGCGCCCACCGGCCAGGATCGCCTTGTGCGCCTCGGCCTCCCGCTGCATGGCGTTGAGGATCTCCACGGGGTGGACCACCCCTTTGAAGACCTTGGCGAAGGCCCCCTCGACCAGGCCTTCCAGACGCTTCTCGAAGCGTTGCAGCACGCTCACCGGCTCCTCCTCGGGTCCCGAGGACATGATGGTATCCGGCCGGCGCGCGCGCAGCTCACACGCCGCTCGGCCGTCTGACGGCGGCCCGTTCGGACGGGCCGATACTGCCGTGCTACTCTTTCGTCCGCCACGAACGGTAACCGCTCCTCGGACGGTAACCGATCGGTGCAACGATCACGGACCGGGTAGGATGTCCGGGGCCCGCTGGAGACAGCAGGACCGGCACAGACTACAGTGTTCGAGGTCAGGCCACGGGGAAGTGGCGGAATGGCAGACGCGCACGGTTCAGGTCCGTGTGCCCGAAAGGGCGTGGGGGTTCAACTCCCCCCTTCCCCACCAATAGCGCGAGGGCTCCGCAGTCATGCGGGGCCCTCGCGCCGTATCGGGGCGTGCCGTACGTCACGCTATGCTCCGATGGTTTCTGCCTCCGATGGACCAGGAGTGGCGTGTGAGTGTCGCGTTCGTGACCGGGTCGGGCGGTCTGATCGGCTCCGAGGCGGTCCGGCACTTCGCCGGCCTCGGTCTCGAGGTCGTCGGCATCGACAACGACATGCGGCAGGAGTTCTTCGGCGAGGAGGCGTCCACCGCCTGGAACGTCCGGCGGCTGACCGACGAGCTGGGGCCCGCGTACTCGCACCACAGCATCGACATCCGGGACCGGGCCGCGCTGGCCAAGCTCTTCAAGCGGTACGGCACCGCCGTCGCCGTGGTGATCCACACCGCCGCCCAGCCGTCGCACGACTGGGCGGTGCGCGACCCGTTCACCGACTTCGACGTGAACGCCGCCGGCACGCTCAACGTCCTGCAGAACGTGCGCGAGCACTGCGTCGAGGCGCCGGTCATCCACTGCTCCACCAACAAGGTCTACGGCGACCGGCCGAACAGCCTGCCCCTGGTGGAGCTGGAGACCCGGTGGGAGATCGAGCCGGGGCACCCGTACGAGCAGGGCATCCGCGAGGACATGTCCATCGACGCCTGCCTGCACTCGATCTTCGGCGCCTCGAAGGTGGCGGCCGACGTCATGGTGCAGGAGTACGGCCGCTACTTCGGCATGCGGACGGCCTGCTTCCGGGGCGGGACGCTGACCGGCCCGGCGCACTCCGCGACGGAGCTGCACGGCTTCCTCGGCTACGTGATGCGCGCCAACATGGAGCGCCGGACCTACAAGATCTTCGGCTACCAGGGCAAGCAGGTCCGCGACGCCATCCACAGCTCGGACGTGGTCTCCGCGTTCGAGGCGTTCTTCCGTAACCCCCGCTCGGCGGCGGTCTACAACCTCGGCGGCGGGCGGCACTCGAACACCTCCAACCGCGAGGCGTTCGCGCTCGCCGAGCAGATCACCGGCCAAGAGATGATCACCGAGTACGTCGAGGCCAACCGGATCGGCGACCACAAGTGGTGGATCGGCTCGAACGAGGCCTTCCAGGCCGACTACCCCGAGTGGAAGCAGGTCTACGACGTGCCCATGATCATGCGGGAGATCTACGAGGCCAACGTGGACAAGTGGGTGCCGGGAGCATGACCGGCAGGGGCAAACGGAACGTCCTCGGGGTCCTGGTCGACGCCACCGACTACGCCGCGGCGACCGAGCAGGTGGTGGCGGCCGCGCAGGAGCGCCGCCCGCTGGCGCTGACGGCGCTGGCCGTGCACGGCGTGATGACCGGGGTGCTCGACCCGGCGCACAACGCCCGGCTGAACTCCTTCGACGTGGTCACCCCCGACGGCCAGCCGGTGCGCTGGGCGCTCAACCTGCTGCACGGCGCCGGGCTCACCGACCGGGTCTACGGCCCCACGCTGACCCTGCACGTGCTCTCCCGGTTCGCCGACGAGGGGCTGCCGGTCTACCTCTACGGTTCGACCGAGGAGACCCTGGCCAGGCTGATTCCGGCGCTGGAGCGGATGTTCCCGGCACTGAAGATCGCCGGCGTGGAGCCGTCCAAGTTCCGGGCGGTGCAGCCGGGCGAGGACGTCGAGATCGCCGACCGGATCAGGTCCAGCGGGGCCCGCCTCGTGCTGGTCGGGCTGGGCTGCCCGCGCCAGGAGGTCTTCACGTACGCCATGCGACCGCTGTTGGACATGCCGCTGATGGCGGTCGGGGCGGCCTTCGACTACCACGCCGGGCTGCTGCGCCAGCCCCCGCCGTGGATGCAGCGGGCCGGCCTGGAGTGGTTCTGGCGTCTCGGCCTGGAACCGAAGCGGCTCTGGCGACGCTACGTGATCCTCAACCCGGCCTACCTGACCCGGCTCGCCGGGCAGAAGACGGGGCTGTGGAAGGCGCGACCGCCGGCCCCGGCCACGGAGCGCCCGCCGACCTTCGCCGTCTGATCCGACCGACAGCACGCGGTGAGGCCCCTCCCGGTCGCCGGGAGGGGCCTCACCTGTGTCGGGGACCTAGAGGGTCAGGGTCCAGGTGTTGATGTAGCCGGTGTCGCCGGCGTAGACGTCCCGCACCTGCAACCGCCAGGTGCCGTTGGCCGCCTCGCTCGACAGGTTCGCGGTGTACGTGGTGTTGATGTTGGCCGCGCCGTCCCAGAAGCTGCTGTTCTTCAGCCGGTAGGACGAGCCGTCCGGCGCGACCAGGTCGACGACGAGGTCACCGCGGTAGGTGTGCACGATGTTCACCGCGACGGTGGAGGCCGACGAGGCGTTGCGGGCACAGCCGGAGATCACGATCGAGCTGCTGGCCGTGGCGCCCGTGTCCGGGATCGCGACGTCGGTGCCGTTGGTGCCGGAGCAGCTGCCACCACCGGTGCCGGTGACCGTCAGCGAGTAGGTCGCGGTGCGGCTGCCCGAGGCCGCGGTGCCCGTCACGGTCACGGTGTAGGTGCCGGGCGGGGTGCTCGCCGAGGTGCTGATGGTGAGCGTCGAGGAACCACCCGAGGTGACGGTGGCCGGGCTGAACGAGGCGGTCGCCCCGGCCGGCAGCCCGCTGGCGGAGAGGCTCACCGACTGGGCGGAGCCGTTGGTCGTCGCGGTGCCGACCGTGGCGGTCACCGAGCCGCCCGGCGCGGTCGAGCCGGAGGTCGGCGAGACCGAGACGGAGAAGTCGTCGGTCGGCGGCGGGGTGTCGCCGTTGACGACGTAGAGCAGCCTGTTCGGCGAGCCGGTGCCGGGGTTCCCCACCACGTTGGGGGTGGCGTTGTTCACCAGGTAGTCGCGGACCTGCTGCGGCGACCAGGCCGGGTTGGCGCTGGCCACGAGGGCCGCCGCGCCCACCACGTGCGGCGTCGCCATCGAGGTGCCGCTGATCGTGTTGGTCGCGGTGTCGCTGGTGTGCCACGCCGAGGTGATCGACGAGCCGGGCGCGAAGATGTCCAGGCAGGTGCCGATGTTGGAGAACGACGACCGGGCGTCCGTGTTGGTCGTCGAGCCGACGGTGATGCCCTCGGCGGTCCGGGCGGGCGAGGTGTTGCAGGCGTTGCCGCCGGAGTCGTTGCCGGCAGCCAGGCCGTAGCTCACGCCGGAGTTGATGGAGTTCCGCACGGCGGTGTCGAGCGAGGTGTTCGCGCCGCCGCCGAGGCTCATGTTGGCCACGGCCGGCTTGACCGCGTTCTGGGTGACCCAGTCGACACCGGCGATGACGCCAGCGTTCGTGCCGCTGCCCTGGCAGTTCAGCACCCGTACGCCTACCAGCTGGACGCCCTTGGCGACGCCGTACGCCGAACCGCCGACGGTGCCGGCGACGTGCGTGCCGTGCCCGTTGCAGTCGTCGGCGGAGCCACCGTCGACGGCGTCGTAGCCGGAGACGGCCCGGCCGCCGAAGTCGCTGTGGCTGAACCGGATGCCGGTGTCGATGATGTAGGCGTGCACGTTGCTCGCCGTGTTCGGGTACGTGTAGGAGCTGTCCAGCGGCAGAGCGCGCTGGTCGATCCGGTCCAGGCCCCAGGAGGGCGGGTTGGTCTGGGTGCCGCTGGCGGAGACCGTGTGGTTCTGCTCGACGTACGCCACGGCGGGGTCCGCGGCGATGCGGGCGGCGGCCCTGGCGCCGACCCGGACCTCGAAGCCGCGCAGCGCGGCGCTGTAGGTGCGGGCGACCGCGCCGCCGTGCCGGTTGACCAGCCGCTGCGCGGTGTCACCGACACCGCTGCGGGCGACCGAGCTGTCCTTGAAGACGACGATGTAGCTGTCGGCCACGGCGGTGGCACCGCCCGCGGTGCGGATCGTGCCCACCGGTTCGGCGGCCATGGCGGGCGTGGCGGTCGCCACCATGGCCAGCGTGGCCACCCCGACGAGTACGGACCTGCGTGGAAGACCCATCTTCTACTCCCTCCGACCGGCACCGACCGTCCAACTGTTCGTGACGAGTGAATCGATGAATGCCGATCAGGCTGAGGGTAGGGCGGGGTAAACGGGAATTCAAACATGTCGACTTCCCCATAACATCGGGAAGATGGCCCCTAGGGGAGGCGGCTGCGGGACGAACCGGGGGCCTGCCCGGATTCACGATCGTCGAAAACGGGCAAGACTCTCCGTCATGGAGAGCCACCTCACCGTGCTGCTGTCGCTGACCGCCGTCTGGCTCGTCGCCGGCTGGCTCGCGGACGGGCTGCCCCGGCTGGACCACGCCCGGGCCCTGCGTCGGCGTACCGGATGGGTGCTCGCCCTGACGCTGGCCGGCCTGGGGCTGACGGCCGCCGTGCTGGTCGCGGGGCTCACCAGCGCCGGCGCGACCCCGGCGGACCGGGCGGCCGCCGGGCTCACCCTCGCCGTCGCCCCCGCGCTCGTGGTCGCGGCCTGCACGGTGCGCCGGGTACGCCGGCTGCGGGCGGGCGCGGGCGCCCTCTCCTCGGCGCCGGACACCCCGGCTCCGCACGGCCTGCGGGCCTCCGCCGCGCACCCGTTGATCGGGCTCCCGGTGCAGGTCACCGGCCTGGCGATCCTGCCCGCGGTGGTCGCGGCGAGCGCCCCGGACCTGCTGTTCGGGCCCGGCGTGACCGGTCCGGCGATCACCCTGGGCGTGCTGGGCGTCGTCGCCATCGGCGTACGCCACGCCCTGCGGCACAGCCGGCTCGTCGAGCGGGCCGTGCCGGCACGGCCCGCGTCACCGCGAGCGGCCGGGGCCCTGCACGTATAGCAGTTCCAGGATCGCCCGGGTCGCCTCGAACCAGCGGTCGAGCCAGCCGGGCGGCGGGACGCTGCCCTTCGGCGGCAGCTCCATCAGCAGCCCGCGCAGCAGCGGGTGGTCGACCAGCGACTCGGCCGGCTCCACCGACCAGCCCCCGGGCGGGAACGACGGCTCGGTCAGCGGGTTGGGATCCAGCGAGGGCAGGGAGAGCGGCGGACCGGCCTGCTCCGGCGGGGCGGCCGGGCCCTCCCGGCCACCGATCTCGGTGTCGGTCGACACCACCTCGGTGAGGACGGTGTCCCGGCGTGCCCCCCGGTACTTGCCCCCGAAGCGTTCCGGCTTGCCCGGCCCGTTGGTGAGGTTGTCTGACCCGATCGTCGTCATCCGTCTCGCCTGTCTCGCTCGGTTGCCGATCCCTGCGGCGGGCTGTCGACCAGCGCCGTACCGAGGGGTACAACGACCCGGGACCCGATGTGGCGACGCCGACGGCGGGACGTCTTCGCGGCCGGTCCGGACGCGGGCACGACGGTGCCCCGCCCGGCGCCCGGGCGGGAGGACGCCTCGACCCGGCCCTCGGGCACGGCGATGCCCCCGCCCGGCCCTACCGCCGGACGGGGGCACCTCGTCACACCACGGGCCCGTCAGCCCTTGTCGAACACACCGCCCCTGGTGCCGGCGACGAAGGCGTGCCAGTCACCCGGGGCGAAGACCAGGGCCGGGCCCGTCTTGTCCTTCGAGTCCCGCACGCCGACCGCCCCCGTCACGTACGCCACCTCCACGCAGTTGTCACAGTTCGGCCCGCTCTTCGAGCTCTTGAACCACGTTGCCTGCGTCAGGTCCACGGGGAACCCCTTGGTCGCCATTTCCACAACGGCTCCTCTGCCAGTTTCGCGATGTGTGCGATGGACTCCTCCGGACGAATGGCCGCCGCTCGGATGTGATCAAAGATGAAGCTGTACTTCTGCAGTTCGTCACTCTTCTCCAGGAAGAGCCCACCCGTGGCATTCTCCGCGTACACGACATCCGGATCACCGGGCTCAGGGAAGCTGAGGATCGTGAAGGTGCCGTCCATGCCGGCGTGCGCCCCCACCTCGAAAGGCAGGATCTGGAGCGTCACGTTCGGCAGTTCCGCCACCTCGACCAGGCGTTTGAGCTGGTCACGCATCACCTCGTCCCCGCCCACCGGACGGCTCACCACCGCCTCATCGAGCACCACCCACAGATCGACCGGATCATCCTGCGTCAACAACGACTGACGGCCCAGACGGACACGCACCCGTTGCCGCACCTGTTCGGGCGTGAAGTCGGGCCGGGCGGCCCGGATCATCGCGCCCGCGTACTCCTCGGTCTCCAGCAGCCCGGGCACCACCTGCTGCTCGTACGCCCGGATCGAGCTGGCCGCCGCCTCCAGCCCGACGTACGCGCCGACCAGCACCGTGCTGTAGGGGTGCCACCAGCCCTTCTGCCGCGCCTCCCGGGCGATCTGCACCAGCTCGTCGCTCTCGGCGCCCACCACGCCGTAGATCCGCAGCATGTCCCGCACGTCGCGCGGAGTGGCCGTGGTGTGGCCGGTCTCGATCCGCGAGACCTTCGACGCCGAGCACTCCAGCTGCTCGGCGACCGCCTCGATGGTGATCCGGGCCGCCTCCCGCTGCCGACGCAGTTCGGCGCCGAGGCGACGACGTCGGATGGTGGGGCTGCGCCGCTCGCTCACGACACGACCCCGCCCGCTGGTCGGAACCACCGCCTGTCAGGCCTCACCCGGTCCACCTCCGCCTCGCCGTGCGCCACTGTCGTCACCCGCCAGGGGCGCGACCGTCGTGCGGCGGGCGTCGTTCGCGGCGTGGGGTGGTGCCGGTCATCGGCCGGCCGCGACGGGCGAAACCGGCTCCCAGTGTGCCGGGCATACGTGAACGCCTTCAAGCGCTGCTTTGCGCGAGCCGCTCACGTATCGGCAAAAGTCGACGTGCAACTTGCATGAAGCACGTCGCTGATGCAGTCTGTCCGTATGGCACGGGTTACTCACCGTCTCCGTCCGCTTCCCCGCCGTGGTGATCCCACGGGCTGCGGGACGCGCGGCGGCGGGACCGCCCGACAGTCGACAACCAGACCTGCCCCGGGTTGATGACCTCGCCGCTGCACGCCAGTTGGCTGCGGCGGCGGGAGCGGTACCCGGAGTAGCCGGGTGTTGGTCGGGTGGCGGTTCGCCACCAGCGGGTACGGCCCGACCACCACCACCCGCGACACCGGTCCACGAGGCACGACCCCGCCCCCGGGCCATCGACGTCCCCCGACCCGCACCGCCGGCCCGTCCGCCGGCCCACCCTCCCCCAGGAGCCCATGTGCTTCCCCGCTCCGGTGACGTAGTGCACGTGACTCGCGCGGCGAGTGTCCAGTTCCTCAGACCCATCATGTTCCGGGTCATCCGGGTGCTCGACTGGCCGACCTACGACGGCTGGGTCTGGCTCGAAGGCTACGAGTTGAACGCATCGGGGGACGCGGTCGACCGGCGGTCGATCTTCGTCCAGCGGGAGGGGCTGCGCCACCTGCGGTCGGCTCCCGAGCCGCGTCCGCACACCGTGCGCGCGCCGCGCCGGCCCGTCTCCCGCACCCCCGTCCGGGTGGGCTGACCTGCGCGATCGGCAGCCGAGGGGCGTGCCGTCGCCATAAGATGAGGTACGCCCACCCCGGCACGTTTCCACCCCGCGCGTCCAGGACCCCGAACCTGGGATGGCCATGGTCAATCAGCCCGCCGCGCGGCGGCACCACCGCTCCCGTATCGCCTACGCCTTCGGACTCCTGGCGCTGCTCGGCGCCGCCACCACGTTGGTGGTCGTGGTCCGCGATCCCGCCCTCTCGTCCACCACGCGGCTGACCACCCCGGTCCCGGCACCGGAGATCACCGTGGTGGACGAGGACCCGCCCGACGGCGACGACGGGCTGGACGACCTCGACGCCCCGTACACACTGGCCGGACCGGACGCGCGCGGCGACGCCGACGAGCCCGGACCGGCCGCCGCCGCCGGGACCAGCGTTCCCACGGACTCTTCGGGCGGTACGGCGCAGGCCGCCCGCCCCGCACCGGACGACGTCCGCCGTTCCCTCTTCTGGTCCGGCATCTTCGGACTGGCCATCTCGCTGGCCGGGCTCGGCATGGTCGGGACGAGACGGCGCATGTGGTGACGCGGCGGCGCCCCCCGCGGCGGCGAGGTCAGCGGCTCACCCGGTGGCGGTCGGTTCGACCGACGGCGTGACCTCGCCGGTCGGCGAGCCGGCGTCGCGGGCCACCACCAGCGTGACCTCCTCGTCCTCCGGGACCAGCTCACCCGCCTCCGGTTCGGTGCGGATCACGGTACCGGCGGGACGGTCGGACGTCTCGTACTCCACCCGGTGGCCCAGCCCGACGTCGTCCAGGATCGCCTGCGCCGTCGCCAGCGGCAGGTTCACCACCGGCGGCATCGGCAGCTCGGCCGGCGCCGAGGGCGACGGGGACGCCGAGGGCGACGAGCTGGTGGGGGCGGCCGAGGTCGGCGCGGCGGTGGTCGGCGACGCGCGGGTCACCGACGGCGAGGGCGACGGCTCCGGCCCGCTCGGATCGTCGTCCGCCGACTGGAGGGCCAGCCACAGCCCGGCACCGAGCAGGCCGAGCAGCAGCAGCACGATCACGCCCCACAGGATCGGCAGCCACCAGCGCCGCGCGCCCTGGTCGTCGGCGTACCACTCGGTTTCCGGGTGGTCGTCGGGTCGGGCGGGGCGCACCTCCGCCCGGCCGGACCACGCCGCCGGCCCGGACCGCTCCGGCGGCATGGCGGCCGTACGGTCCAGGGGGGCGGCGCCCTCGACGGGTCGGGTGGCGTCGGCGCCCGGGGCGGGCCGGTCGGGGCGGGGCAGTGGGCGGGTCCGGTCGTCGGGCTCCCCGGCGGGCGGTTCCTGGCGGTCGTCGCTCATGCCGGCACTCCGCTCCGCTGCGTGCCGACCCGAGACACCACCGCACTGTGCCGATGACTCGCTCGCTGACGCTCGCTCATGCCGGCACTCCGCTCCGCTGCGTGCCGACCCGAGACACCACCGCACTGTGCCGATGACTCGCTCGCTGACGCTCGCTCATCGCACGTCCTCTCCCGGCCCGGGCGGGCGTCGCGGGCCCCTGACCGCCAACCTAGCGGTCCCGAGGGCCATCGGCCGGGATCAGCGTGCCGGACGCTCCGTCACGGTGTCGGGGAGGCCGATGCGTCGTCCTCCGGCGCGGCGCCGCACCAGATCGACACCTGGTCGTTCCACCGGCCCGCAGCGTCGCCGGCCGGGTCCTGACGGCTGACCGTCCCGGTCCTGCCCGTCCGGTACTGCGGGTAGAAGCCCTCGTCGACGAGTTCGTCCGCCGCGTCGTCGCAGTCGTCGCCCACCACGTCCGGCACGGTGGCGGCCGGCGCCGGCCCGCTCACGTAGAGCGTCACGGTGCGCCCGGGCTGCACCTCGGCACCCACCTCCGGGGAGGTGCGCTCCACCGTCGTCCCCGTGCCGCTGCCGAAGACGAGCCGCCAGCCCAGCCGCTTCTCGCGCAGCTCGTCGCGGGCGTCCGTGAATTCCTCGCCGACGAGCGCCGGGACCGTCAGCCCGGCGGAGCGGCTCGGCGCGGTCGTCCGGGGAGCCGGCGGCACAGGCCGGCCCGGGGTCGACCGGGCCGCGCCCGGGGTGCCGGTGGAGGGCAGGGCCTCCGCCGCTGCCGGCGGTGTGGCCGGTGGATCGTCCTCGCCGGCCAGGATCCAGCCGCCGGTCGCGCCGACGGCGGCGAGCAGCACGACGGCCAGCCCGCCCCTGAGCAGCACCGTCGACCGGTCCGGCCCGGCGTCGTCCCGCGCGCCCGTGTCCCCGTCCGTCATACGCCCACCCCGCCTCGGTCACCGGCGACCGTACCCGCTTGCGGCGGCGCCGGCGTCATCGCCTGTCGTCCCGGGCGGACCGCACGACTCGCCGCGCCGACCACGGGACGTTACGCTCCCCGGCATGGCCAGACGGGGCTGGGGAGGATCGATCGCTACCGCGGTCGGCGTCGCTGCCGGCGCGGGCGCGGCCCAACTGGGCTTCGGCTACGGGCTGGGCATCATCAACTGGGCGCCGGCCGACGCGACCGCCGGCGCGACCGCCTGGGTGGCGGGCCTGATCTGGGCCACCTGGATCGCGGCCACCTCGACGGTCTTCGGCGCGGTCTGCGCCCAGCGGCTGCGCGACCACGCCCCGGCGCCGCACACCGACGCGGCTCCGGCCGAAGGCGCGGCTCCGGCCGGACCGGCCAACGGCGCCCTCGGCTCCGTCGCGCTCGCCGTGGCCGCCGGAATCGGCGCGCTGATCACCGTGCTGCTGGTGGCCGTGCCGGCCCGGGAGGCGGTGGCGGTGGCGGACACCGGTTCGCCCCGGAACGTCGCGGCGGCCTACGCGGCGGTCGGCGTGCTGGTCGGGGCGCTGACGGCGGTCTGGGCGCTGCGCTCGCGGGCCGCCGCGAACAACGTGATCGCCACCGTCGGCTGGCTCTGGCTGCTCGCCGTGGTCGCCGTCGTGGACGGCGTGCTGGCCGGGCGCGGCCTCACCAGTGCGCAGCTCGGCATCTGGCAGCTCGGCCCCGACGACGGGCGGTACTGGATCCGCGACTACTTCTACTGGCCGGGGGCGCTGCTGTCCCTCGGTTCCGCGCTGGTGATCGGTGCCCTCGCCGCCCGCCGGGACGCCCGGTTTCCCGACCACCGGGTCGGGGCCGCCGCCTCCGGTGCGGCCGGGCCGCTGCTCGTCGCGACCGCGTACTTCCTGGCGGTGCCGAGGCTGACCGCGATCAGCCCGGAGCAGGTGTCGGCGCACCTGATCGCGCCGTACGCGGTGATCATCGGGGTTGGCGGCGCCGTCCTGGTCACCACCCTCGCCCAGCGGGCCGCCCGACGGGCCGCGGCCCGGGGACCGGTGCGGGTGCCCCGCCAGCGCACCGGCGAGCCCGCCGACCACCCGGGCGCACCGGATCCGGGCGGGCAGGGCCACCCGGCCGACGGCACCGGCCACGCCCGGACGACGCACGACGACAGCCACACCACCACGCCGGTCGGCACCGCCGCCGCCACGCCGCCCGGCGGCAGCACCACCCCCGCGACGCCGATCGGCGTCGCGCCGGGCCGGGACACCGTGGCGACGGGCGGAGGGGCGCTTTCCGCCGACCGCGAACCGGTGCCGGTCGCCGCCGCAAGGGCCGCGGCCACGCCCGGCACGCCGACCGGGGAGGCGGCCGCTTCGTCGGCCGAGGACGTGCCGGCGCCGGCCACGACCGGGGTGCCCTCCGTCCCGGCCGTCGACGGTCCGGCGGAGCCGCCGGCCACCGGCCGCCGCACACGCTGAGCGCCGGCCGCGTGCGGGACGGCTCCACGACGGAGCGCCCGGGCGGGACGGCTCCGCCACCGACCGGGCCGCAACGGCTCCGGGGCGGAGCGCCCCGGGCCGGGTCAGTCGACGGGCCAGGTGTGCACGGGCTCGTTGCCGCGTTGCAGCTCGGCGTAGCGCTGCACCATGTGGTGCAGGGCGGCGTCCCGGTCCATGCCGCGGTGCCGCTCGGCCGACCAGACCGCCTCGGTCTGCCAGACCGCGCCGTTGCGGCCCGTACGGCAGCGTTGCTCGATGATGCCGAGCAGCCGGTCGCGCTCGGTCGGGGCCACCCCGAACCGGTCGAGCCCGGCGGCGGCCGTGGGCAGCAGGACGTCCAGGACCAGCTTGGTCACCGGCACCTCGCCGAGACGGGGCCAGTGCAGGACGGCGTCCATGCCGCGCCGGGCGGCGGCGTGGAAGTTCTCCTCGGCGGAGCTGAAGGTGAGCTGGCTCCAGATGGGCCGTTCCGCCTCCGCCAGCCCCCGCGCCAACCCGAAGTAGAAGGCGGCGTTGGCCAGCATGTCGACCACGGTCGGGCCGGCCGGCAGCACCCGGTTCTCCACGCGCAGGTGCGGGCGGCCGTTCATGATGTCGTAGATAGGCCGGTTCCACCGGTAGACGGTGCCGTTGTGCAGGCGCAGCTCGCCCAGCTCCGGCACGCCGCCGCCGTGCAGGACCTCGACCGGGTCCTCGTCCTCGCAGATCGGCAGCAACGGCGGGAAGTAGCGGACGTTCTCCTCGAAGAGGTCGAAGATCGAGGTGATCCAGCGTTCACCGAACCAGACCCGGGGGCGTACGCCCTGCGCCTTCAGCTCGTCCGGCCGGGTGTCGGTGGCCTGCTCGAACAGGGCGATCCGGGTCTCCGCCCAGAGCTGCCGCCCGTAGAGGAAGGGCGAGTTGGCCCCGACGGCCACCTGCACCCCCGCGATGGCCTGGGAGGCGTTCCAGTAGTCGGCGAAGCTGTCCGGGGCGACCTGGAGGTGGAACTGGAGGCTGGTGCAGGCGGCCTCGGGGGCGATCGAGTCGGTGTGGGTCTGGAGGCGCTCGACGCCCCGGATGTCGAGCTCGATGTCCTCGCCCCGGGCACCGACGATCTGGTCGTTGAGCACCCGGTACCGCTCGTTGGTGGAGAGGTTGTCCTCGACCAGGTGGCGCTCCGTGAGCGTGGGCAGGATGCCGACCAGGACGATCTTCGCGTCCGACTTGGCGGCCCGCTCGTCGGCGCGGGAGAGGCTGCCGCGCAGGTCCTGCTCGTAGTCGGCGAACCCGTTGCCCTCGATCAGCCGGGGCGGCGCGTTCAGCTCCAGGTTGAACTGGCCCAGCTCGGTCTGGAAGAGCGGATCGGCGATGTCGGCGAGGATCTGGTCGTTGCGCATCGCCGGCTCGGCCGCCGAGTCGACGAGGTTCAGCTCGATCTCCAGCCCGGTCATGGGCCGGTCGGCGTCGAAGCCGAAGTCGTCCAGCATCAGGGCGAAGACGTCCAGGCACCGCCGGACCTTCTGGCGGTAGCGGACCCGGTCCTCCCGGGAGAAGGCGCCCTGCTCGACGTCCCTGCCCATGTTTCCTCCCGGCGCGAGGCGCAGTCGGGCCGTGCCGGCCCGGTAAGCGCGTGGTGAACCCCTCCACGTTAGGAGCGTCGGCATCGTCGGTACCAGAGGAGGTCCCGGCGATCCCACGGCCGGGACGACCGTGCTCCGGCCGACGGACGCGCTCCCGGCGGCATCTCTACCCAGCGCGGGTCGCCCGGCACCGGGCCGGACCGCGAATAAGTCGTGACAAATCGCACCTGGGCGGCGCGGCCTTCGCCCTGCGTACACGCGTCGGGCCCGCGCCGTGACGCGGCGCGGGCCCGGAAGCGGTGCGGCGGATCAGGCCTGGCGGACGGCCTCGCCCTCGATCTCGATCTTGATCTTCTTGCCGACCAGCACGCCCCCGGTCTCCAGGGCGACGTTCCAGGTCAGGCCGAAGTCCTCGCGGTCGATCTCGGTGGAGGCGGAGAAGCCGAAGATGTCCTGCCCGAACGGGCTGCGGCCGACGCCCTCGAACTCGACCTCCAGGTCGACCGGGCGGGTGACGCCCTTGATGGTCAGCTCGCCGGAGAGGACGAACTCGTTGCCGTCGCGGGACTTCACGGCGGTGCTGCGGAACTCCAGGGTCGGGAAGCTCTCGACGTCGAGGAACTCGGGGCTGCGCAGGTGCGCGTCCCGGTCGGCCTGGTTGGTGTTGATGGTGGCCGCCTGGATGGTGGCGCTGACCGAGGACTGCATCGGGTCCTCGGCGACGGTGATGGTGGCGCTCGCGTCGGCGAACTCACCGCGTACCTTGCTGACCATCATGTGCCGGGCGACGAAGCCCACGCGCTTGTGTGCCGCGTCCAGCAGGTAGGTGCCGGCGGTCGGGATCGTGAGGCCGTCCCAGTCGCGGGTGACCGGTGCGGTGCTGCTGGTCATGGAAACTGCCCTCCGTGGGGAAAGTTGTTTAGTTGCCCAACGTCTGCTGCAGCAACTATAGGCACAACAATATTCCTCGTGTCAAGGACTGCTACGATGGGCGCGTGGACCAGAACGTGTTCGACGACCCCCGGATCACCGCCGTCGGCCTGCTCGTCGAGGCGCACGCCGGGCTCTCGGCCCGGTTCGCCGCCCAGTTCGAGGAGCACGGCCTCTCACCGGTCGAGTTCGAGGTGCTGACCAGACTCGCCCGCTCACCCGGCAACCAGTTGCGGATGACCGACCTGGCCGCGCAGACCTCGCTCTCGACGAGCGGCGTCACCCGCGTGGTGGACCGCATGGAGCGCGACGGGCTGCTCGCCCGCCGCGCGTGCCCCTCCGACCGGCGCAGCTCGTTCGCCGTGGTCACGGCCTCCGGCCTGCAACGGCTCGACGAGACCCTGCCCGGCCATCTGCGGATCATCGAGCAGTGGTTCACCGGCCAGCTCGACCCGGAGGCGCTGGCGGCCCTGCTCGACGGGCTGCGTCGGGTCCGGGACGCGGTCCACCCCGGCGCCACCGCAGGAAGCACCGGATCGGCCTCCGACTGGGACGAGACGGCAACGCCGTCCTGACCCCCTCGACCGGGCCGCTCGGCACCGGCAGAAAGAGCGGCAGAACTGCCACACCCACGGGACGATAGGCGACCAAACCGGACGGAGCCGCGTGCGGGCGGTGGCTAGTCTTCGAGCAGTGGGGACGCACCGGGGGGTAACGGCGCGGGCGACGAGCGAGGGGTAGCAAGAGGGGCTTCGTCGCCCGCGTCACCCCCGGTTCGCTCTGGGGCGCCCGCCACCCCACGGCCGACACCGCCGTGGCCGGCCTTCCCGGACCACACGCTCCGGCTCGCGGTCGACGCGCGCAACAGCTCCTCCTCGTGCGGCAACAACCGGACACCACTCTGCCGGCAGGCCCGGTCGAGGCGGTCCACCACGTCGGGGTCGCCCGAGCTGGCGGCCAGTCCCACCAGCGCCTCGACCACGTCACGCCGGTCCTGGCCGTCGACGCCCGCCTCCGCCGCTGCGGCGAACCACTCCGCCGCCAGCTCACGATCGCCCCGGTGCAGAGCCAGGTTCCCCTCGATCAGCGCGCAGATCCCGTCCTCCGGGCGCACCCCGGGCGTCGTTGCACCCGCGAGGCGCCCGGGCGACCCCGGGGGCGGGCGCAGCTCGGCCAGCACTCCGGCCGCCTCGGCGGACCGGCCGTCACGGGCCAGCGCCAGCCCCACCGTGCCGAGCACCCGGCGACGGTGGCCGGGGTCGCCCAGGTCCGCCAGCGCCGCCACCACCCGCTGGCCCGCCTCGACGGCGTCGGCGTACCGGCCCTCGAGGCGGGACACCTCGGCGAGGTTGGCCCGCGCGAGCACCCGCAGCCGCTGCTCCCCGCCCTGCGCGGCGAGCCGGTCGACTGCGGCCAGCCGGCGCCGGGCGGCCGCCAGGTCGCCGACCCGGATGTCGTGCCAGGCGAGGTTGTTCTGCGCCACCGCCATGTCCCGGGCCCGCCCGTGCCGGACGGCCAGCGCGAGCACCGCCTCGGCCTGCGTCCGCGCCTCGTCGTGCTCGCCGAGGGCGATCAGCAGCGCGAAGAGCACCGTCCGCGCCTCCAACTCCCCGGTGACGTCGCCGGCGGCCCGGAACGCGGCCAGCGCCCCCCGCGCCGCCGGCAGCTCCTCGGCCCCGGCGCCGTGCTCGGCGGCGAGCCGGGCCACCCCGAGGGACGCCCACGCCCGCAGCACCGGATCGACATCGGCGGTACGCGGATCCGCCAGCAGACGCCGGAGCCACTGCCGGCCCGGGACGTCCCGCCCCCGGAACCGCCACCACCGCGACAGCGCCGCCGCCAACCGCAACGCGGTCAGCGGGTCGTCGACGGCGGCGTGCGCCAGGGCGGAGCTGATGTCGCCGGTCACCTCGTCCAGCCGGTGCACCGCCGCCGGCAGGTTGGCGCCGACCAGCTCCGGTGCGGTCCGCGTCACCAGCCGGGCGACGACCTGCGCGTGCCGGCGCCGGATCGCGGTCAGCTCCCCGGCCCCGGTCGCCTGCTCCGTGGCGAAGTCCCGCACGGCGTCGAGCAGGCGGAACCGGAACGGCCCCGCGCCCCGGACGCTCAGCAGACCGAGTTCGACGAGCCGGTCGAGCAGCGGCACCGGGTCCACGACCACCGTCCCGTCCCGGTCGGCGGGGTCGGCGAGCATCTCCTCGGCCAGCTCCACCGACCAGCGGTTGCTGAACGCGGCGAGCCGACGCAACGCGGCCCGCTCGTCCGGGGCGAGGAGGCGGTAGCTGATGGCCACCGCGTCCCGCAGGGTCTCCGCCACCGCCGCCCGCGGGCTCTCCGGGCGGCCCGGCTCGGTCGTGTCCCAGCCCGGCCGCTCCGCCCCCGCCGAGGTGGCGAGGTCGAGGACGCGGTCGCCGTACCGGTCAAGCAGCTCGTTGAGATCGAGGATCCGACCCCGGGCCGCCATCAGCTCGATGGCGAGCGGGAGCCCGCCCAGGCGGCGTACCAGGGCGGCGAGGGCGGGCAGCTCGGCGGGACCGGGCGGCTCCCGGCGGACCTGCGCGAGCCGGGCGGTGAAGAGGGCCACGGCGGGGTATCCGGCCAGCGCCGTCGGGCCCTCCCGCTCGCTGCCCGGCGGCGGTACGTCGAGCGGGGCGACCGGCCACACCCGCTCCCCGGGCAGGCCGACCGGGTGCCGGCCCGTGACCAGCACCCGCAGCGACGGCACCGCCCCGGCGAGCCGGTGCACCGTCTCGGCGACCGCGTCGGGGGCCCGCTCGGCCGCGTCCACGAGCAGCAGCGCAGGCCGGCCGTCGAGGCGGACGGTCAGCTCGGTGAGCCGGGCGACGCCGAAGACGGCGACCGAGGCGGAGAGCACGTCGGCGGCGTCCGAGCCCTCGCCGATGAGCACGCCGGCCGCCCCGCCGGGATGGTCGCCGGCGACCGCGTGGGCCACCGACAGGGCCAGCGCGGTCTTCCCCACGCCGGCCAGCCCGACCAGGCTGACCAGCCGGGGCCCACGCCCGTCGGTGAGCAGCCCGACCAGCTCCGCCAGGTCGCGGTCCCGGCCGATCAGCGCGACCGGGGGCGGGAGCGCGGCCGGCGTACCGGCGTGGTGGTCGGGGTCGACGCGGGCCGGCGGGGCGCTTCCGGCGGTGACCGGCGGGGCGGCCGGGACCGGCCCCCGGGCGGCGGCCAGGAACGCGGACCGGGCGGCCCCGGCCAGCTCCAGCGCGCCGGCGAGCAGCTCGACGGTGGTGCGCTGCGGCCGGGACGAGCGGCCCCGTTCCAGGTCGCGGACGGTCCGGACGCCGACACCGGCCCGGCCCGCCAGCTCGGCCTGGGTCAGGCCGGCGGAGAGCCGGTGCCCGCGCAACACCTGCGGCAGCCCGGTACGACCGCCCGGTTGCGGCGAACGATCATGACTCGGAGTCATGGGCAGGAAGGGTACGGCCGGGGTACGACCGACGGCAGACGAGCGTCGCCCTGCCGACGCACCGGTGCGGATATCCGACAGCGGACCGGACGGACGGCGGCACGGACCGGCAACGCCGAGCGGGCCCGGCGGCGCGGGAGGCGGCTGCCCCCACGCCGCCGGCCCGTCGCCGTCACATGCCCAGGTCGCGGGCGATGATCATGCGCTGCACCTCGGACGTGCCCTCGCCGATCTCCAGGATCTTGGAGTCCCGCCAGAACCGGGCCACCGGGTACTCGTTCATGAAGCCGTAGCCACCGTGGATCTGGGTGGCCTCGCGGGCGTTGTCCACCGCGATGGTGCTGGCGTGCAGCTTGGCGATGGCGGCCTGCCGCTTGAACGGCTCACCGGCGAGCATCCGCGCCGCCGCGTCGTAGTAGGCCAGCCGGGCGGTGTGCGCCTTCATCTCCATGTCGGCGATCTTGAACTGGATCGCCTGGTAGTTGCCGATCGGCTGGCCGAACGCCTGGCGCTCCTTCGCGTACCTGATCGACTCGTCGACGCAGCCCTGGGCGAGGCCGACGGCCAGGGCTGCGATGGCGATCCGCCCCTCGTCGAGGATGCGCAGGAACTGGGCGAAGCCCCGGCCGCGCTCGCCGAGCAGGTTCGCCGCCGGCACCCGGCAGTCGTCGAAGGTCAGCTCGTGGGTGTCCGAGGCGTTCCAGCCGACCTTGGAGTAGCCCGGCGCGACGGTGAAGCCCGGCGTGCCCGAGGGGACGATGATGGTGGACAGCTCCTTGGCGCCGTCCGGGCGGGTGCCGGTGACCGCGGTGACGGTGACCAGCGCGGTGATGTCGGTGCCCGAGTTGGTGATGAACGCCTTGGACCCGTTGATCACCCACTCGTCCGTGGACTCGTCGAGCACCGCGCGGGTCTGGGTGCCGCCGGCGTCCGAACCGGTGCCCGGCTCCGTCAGCCCGAAGCCGGCCAGCGCCTCGCCGCTGAGCAGCTTCGGCAGCCACTGCGCCTTCTGCTCCTCCGTGCCGAAGCGGTAGATCGGCATCGCGCCCAGCGAGACCGCCGCCTCCAGGGTGATGGCGACGCTCGAATCGACCCGGGCCAGTTCCTCCAGCGCGAGGCAGAGCGCGAAGTAGTCGCCGCCCATGCCGCCGTGCTCCTCGGCGAAGGGCAGGCCGAACAGGCCCATCTTGCCCATCTGCCGGATCACCTCGTACGGGAAGGTGTGCTTCTCGTAGTGCTCGGCGATGACCGGGGCGACCACCTCGCGCGCGAATTCCCGCACGCTCTCCCGCAGCGCCTCTTGCTCCTCGGTGAGCCGGAAGTCCATGGAATCCTCCTGTGTGGATGGCCGCCGGGCGCTCGTGACGCCGGCACGGGTCGCTGGTGCGCGGTGCGGGCCCGCGCCGGCCGGGTGGGGCCGGCGGCGGGATCAGACCGGGGTGACGCCGTGCCGGCGCCGGGAGAAGTGCCGCTCCTTGGTGCGGGCGGCGGCGAACCGGCGGACCAGCTCGGCGCGCAGTTCGTGCGGCTCGACGATCGCGTCGACCACCAGCTCGCTGGCGAGCCGGACCACGTCGATGTCGCGCTCGTACTCCTCGCGCTTCGCGGCGACGAACGCGGCCCGCTCGGCCTCGTCCTCGATGGCCGCGATCTTGTTCGCGTAGACCGCGTTGACCGCCGCCTCGGCGCCCATCACCGCGATCTTGGCGGTGGGCAGCGCGATCGTGGCGTCCGGCTCGAAGCCCGGGCCGGCCATCGCGTAGAGGCCGGCGCCGTACGCCTTGCGGACCACCACGCAGATCTTGGGTACGGTCGCCTCGGAGATCGCGGTGATCATCTTGGCGCCGTGCCGGATGATGCCCTGCTTCTCCACCGCGCTGCCGACCATGAACCCGGGCACGTCGGAGAGGAACAGCAGCGGCACGTTGAACGCGTCGCAGAGCTGCACGAAGCGGGTCGCCTTGTCGGCCGAGTCGACGAAGAGCACGCCGCCCTTGAACATCGAGTTGTTGCCGACCACGCCGACGACCTCGCCGTTGAGCCGGCCGAAGCCGATGGTCAGCTCCTTGGCCCAGAGCGCCTGGATCTCGAAGAAGGAGCCGTCGTCGAGCAGGCCCTTGACGTACCGCCGCATGTCGAACGCCTGCCGCTCACTCGCCGGCACCAGCGCGGCCAGGTCGGCCTTCTCCGGCGCCTCGACGGCGGGCGCGGCCGGCGGCTGCTGCGTCCAGTTCGCCGGCAGGTAGGACAGGTAGCGCCGCACCACGTCGAGCGCGTCGGCCTCGGTCTTGCAGAGGAAGTGCCCGACGCCCGACTCGGCGCAGTGCACCTTGGCGCCGCCCATCGCCTCCAGCGTGGTCTTCTCGCCGGTGACCATCTCGACCATCCGGTCGGAGCCGAGGTACATGCTGGCGTTGCCGTCCACCATGGCGACCACGTCGCAGAACGCCGGGATGTACGCCCCGCCGGCCGCGCTCGGGCCGAACAGCGCGCAGACCTGCGGGATGGAGCCGGAGGCGCGGACCTGGTTCCAGAAGATCTTGCCGGCGCCCCGGCGGCCGGGGAAGAGGTCGACCTGGTCGGTGATCCGGGCGCCGGCCGAGTCGACCAGGTAGACCATCGGCACGCTGGTCGAGTAGGCCCGCTCGATGATCCGGATGATCTTCTCGACGGTGCGGGCGCCCCAGCTGCCGGCCTTGACCGTGGAGTCGTTCGCCATCAGGCAGACCGGACGGCCGTCGATGGTGGCCGTGCCGGTGACCACACCGTCGGCCGGGAGACCCTCGGCCATCGCGTTGGCGTAGAGGCCGTCCTCGACGAAGGAGCCCTCGTCCACCAGGAGCGCGACCCGCTCCCGGGCGAAGAGCTTGCCCTTGGCGGCGTTCGCCGCGTGGTACTTGTCCGCACCGCCGGCCCGGGCCCGCTTGCGCAGCTGCTCCAGTGCCTCACCGTCGAGCGTCACGCCGACTCCCTCGCCACCTGAGCCGGTCGCCTCGCGGGCGGCCCGACTGACCTGAACGATCGTTAGGCTAGCGCATCCGTGGGGCGCTCGGCGACTCGCGGGCACGAAGGAGGCACCACCCGGTCGCGCCCGTCGACAAGGCATTGAAAATCATGAATTTATGGGGCTAGGCTCCTGACACCCCTCCTCCCGGATTGGAGTCAGCGATGACCTCACGACTCAACCGGCTCGCGGTCGCGTTCGTCGCGACGGCACTTGCCACCCTCGGCGTCACGGTCGCCAACCCGTCGCCCGCCTCCGCCGCCATGACCATCTGCTACAACACCAGCCAGGCGGGGAGCTTCGCCGGCACGGCCAACCAGGCCGCCTCGATCTGGAACAACGCCACGTCGAACCTGACGCTCACGGCGAACTGCGGCTCCAACCTGCGGATCTACCAGATCACCGGCGGCGGCTCGTACGCCGTCCGGACCAGCCTCGGCAACGGGCGGGTCTACATCGACACCCAGCAGGCCCAGCAGTACAGCCCGCTGCGGATCATGACCCACGAGATCGGGCACATTCTCGGCCTGCCCGACAACTACAACGGCGACTGCGCGCTCCTGATGTCCGGCGGGAGCGCCGGCACCAGCTGCACCAACCCGTACCCGAGCACCACCGAGGCGAACCGGGTGACCAACCTCTTCGCCGGCACCCGCAGCACGGACCGCGCCGGGTCCCAGATCTTCCGCGACAGCTGGCCGGCCACGCTCACCACGGTGGGCTGACCGAGCAGGTACGTCGGAGGGGCCGGCGTCGTGCCGGCCCCTCCCCGCATGCGGTCAGCCCGGCAGCGGCGTCAGCCGGGTACGCGGGCCGGCGCGCAGCACGCCGGAGGGGAGCTGCCGACCGACCAGCCGCTCGGCCAGCTCGGCCACCTCGATCAGGGCGTCCAGGTCGATGCCGGTGTCGACGCCCATGTCGTGCAGCATGTGCACCGCCTCCTCGGTCGCCAGGTTGCCGCTGGCCCCCGGCGCGTACGGGCAGCCGCCGAGGCCGCCGACGCTGGCGTCGAACTCGGTCACCCCCAGCTCCAGCGCGGTCAGCATGTTGGCCAGCGCGGTCCCCCGGGTGTTGTGGAAGTGCAGCAGCACGGGGACGTGCGCGTTGCGGTCGCGTACCGCGGTCAGCAGCTCGCGGACCCGCCGGGGCGTACCCATGCCGGTGGTGTCGCCGAAGGCCACCCGGTCGGCGCCGTCCCGGACCACCCGGTCCACGATGGCGGCCACCCGGGCGGGGTCGGTGTCCCCCTCGTACGGGCAGCCGAAGCTGGTCGCCACGATCACCTCGACCTGCGCGCCGGCGCCGTGCAGCAGGTCGATCAGCCCGGCGATGTCGTCCAGCGACTCCTCGGTGGAGCGGTTGACGTTGCGCCGGTTGTGCGTGTCGCTGGCCGAGACCACCACCTCGATCTCGGTGAACCCGGCGGCCAGGGCCCGCTGCGCACCCCGGGTGTTCGGCACCAGCGCCGAGTAGCGCACGCCGTCGGCCTTCGCGGCCCGCTGCCACACCTCGTCGGCGTCGGCCATCTGCGGGATCGCCTTCGGGTGCACGAACGAGACGGCCTCGATCCGCTTCACGCCCGTGCCGGAGAGGGCGTCGAGCAGCCGCACCTTGGCCTCGGTCGGGATCGGGTCCTCGTTCTGGAGCCCGTCGCGCGGCCCGACCTCGCGGATCGACACGGAGCCTGGCAGTTCCGCCATAAGGGGTCACCTCACTGTGACGCAGTGCTTGTGCTGGGTCCTCCCAGCCTCCCACCCACCCCACCCGTTCCGCACCCAGCGGCGCCGATCATGAGGTTGACCGCGGCAGAAGCGACGAACCGCACCGCCAACCTCATGATCGACGCAGCGAACCGGAGGGGTCAGCGCATGCGGGAGACGATGCCGGTGTCGTAGTCGCCGGAGAGGAACTCCTGGTTCTCCAGGAGTTCGGCGAAGAAGGGCAGGTTGTTCTTCGGGCCGGCGAGCTCGAAGGCGGCCACCGCCGCCCGCGCCCGCTCGACCGCCTCGGCCCGGGTCGCGCCGCTCACGATCAGCTTGGCCATCAGGCTGTCGTAGAACGGGGTGACGGTGTTGCCCTCGACGTAGCCGGAGTCCACCCGGACGCCCTCGCCGGTCGGCTCCACCCAGGTCCTGATCACGCCGGGGCCCGGCAGGAAGCGCTTCGGGTCCTCGGCGTTGACCCGCAACTCGATGGCGTGCCCGCGCGGGGCGAGCGCGTCCGGGTCGAAGGTCGGCGCCAGACCGGCGGCCACCCGCAGCTGCTCCTCCACCAGGTCGACGCCGTAGACCAGCTCGGTGACCGGGTGCTCCACCTGGAGCCGCGTGTTCATCTCCAGGAAGAAGAACTCCTGCGTGGCAGGGTCGAGGAGGCACTCGACGGTGCCCGCGTTGCGGTAGTTCACCGCCTCGCCGGCGCGCACGGCGGCGGCCAGGAAGCGCTCGCGCAGCTCCGGGGAGACCGCCGGCGACGGCGACTCCTCGACCAGCTTCTGGTTGCGCCGCTGCACCGAGCACTCCCGCTCGCCGAGGGCGACCACGCGGCCGTCGGCCAGGCCGAGAATCTGCACCTCGACGTGGCGCACCCGGGGGAAGTACCGCTCGATCAGCACCGAGCCGTCGCCGAACATCCGCTCCGCGAAGGCGCGCACCTTGTCGTACTCGGTGCGCAGGGCGGCCTCGTCGGTCGCCACGCCCATGCCCATGCCGCCGCCGCCGGCCGCGGCCTTGACCATCACCGGGTAGCCGATCTCCGCCGCCGCCGCGACCGCCGCGTCGAGGTCGGCCGCCGGGTCGGTGGTCCCGGGCGCGACCGGCACTCCGGCCGCCGCCATCAGGTTCCGGGCGTTGATCTTGTCGCCCATCGCGGTGATCGCGTCCGCGCCGGGCCCGATCCAGATCAGCCCGCTCGCCTCGACGGTACGGGCGAAGTCGGCGTTCTCCGACAGGAAGCCGTAGCCGGGGTGGATGGCCTGCGCTCCGGTCGACTTGGCGGCGGCGAGGATGGCCTCGACGTTGCGGTAGCTCTGGGCCGGGTTGGCCGGACCCACGCACACCGCCTCGTCGGCCTCCGTCACGAACGGCAGGCCGGCGTCGGCCTCCGAGTGCACCGCGATCGCGCGGATGCCGAGCCGCCTGGCGGTCCGGATGATCCGGCGGGCGATCTCGCCCCGGTTGGCGACCAGCAGCGACTCGATCATGTTTCCTCCCAGCGTCCGGGGGTCGGGACGGGTGCTAGAGAACCACGGCGGGAAGGTTACTGACGAATCGACGGGTACGCCTCTCGCCGGCGTGGCGGCGCGGGACCCGGCGTGGCCGGCCGGTGCCGCACCCGCGGCAGACCCCACCCGGCGCGTCGGGCGGGTACGACGCCCGGGGCCGGGACGGGGGTGCCGGTTCAGGAAGCGGGGTGGGCCAGGAGGGCGGCCAGGGTGGCGGCGCGGAGCAGCTCGGCCCGCCGGCGCCGGTCCACCTCGCCACCCAGGAACGGCGTCGAGTTCATCAGACCGAACGCGGCGTGGGCCAGCACCCGCGCCTCGCCGTCGGGCATGCCCGGGTGCAGCGTGGTCAGCACGGTCACCCACTGTTCGACGTAGAGCCGCTGGAGCCGGCGGATCCGACGCCGGGGCTCGTCGGGGAGACGGTCCAGCTCGTGCAGGTGCAGGGCGATCACCGCCGGGTTGGCCAGCGCGAAGTCGACGTGGAAGTCGATCAGCGACTCCAGCGCGCCGCGCGGGTCGTCGGGGTGGCCGGCGGACCGCTGCTGGCCGCCGGCCAGCAGCTCCTCGCTGACCGGGATCAGCGCGGCGACCAGCATGGCCTCCTTGCCGGCGAAGTGGTGGTAGAGCGCCGGGCCGGTGACCCCGGCGGCCGCGCCGATGTCGTCCATCGAGACGCCGTGATAGCCCCGGGAGGCGAAGAGGCCGACCGCGATCTCCAGGATCTCGTCCTTGCGGGACCGGCGCCGGCCCGACCCCGCGGCACCGTTCGCCCTGCCCCGTGCCTGCTGCTCCACCGTCACCGGGCAAGCGTAGACCGCGACCGGCCCGCCGTGGAGCCTTCGTTACCCGTCGGTTGGCTCACGTCCGGGCCGGGAACCGCCACGTCCAAGCAAGGCGAGCGCCGCGTCCGACCCCCTTGACCCTCGACCCGGTCGAGCCCCGAGGGTCGCCGGCATGACCGCACCCCCGCTCGGCCGCGACTACCGCCTGCTCTGGTCCGCCGCCGTGTCCTCGCGTCTCGGCGACGCCCTGCGTACGCCGGCACTGGCGCTGCTGGCCGCGACGCTGACCCGCGATCCCCGGGTGATCGCGGCGGTGACCGTGGCCGGGCAGCTCCCGCCACTGCTGTTCGGTCTGCTCGGCGGCGTGTACGCGGACCGCTGGGACCGCCGCCGGACGATGGCGGTGGTGGACGGGCTGCGCGCCGCCGTGGTCGGTGGGCTCGCCCTCGCGGTCGCCCTCGACCGGGCCGGCGTCGCCGCCCTCGTGACGGTGGCGTTCCTGCTCGCCGCGCTCGGCACCCTCTTCGACGCCGCCTCGTTCGCGATGCTGCCGGCCGTGGTGCCGCCGGCCGCGCTGGCCCGGGCCAACGGCCGCCTCCAGGCCGGCTCGGCGGTGGCGGGTGGCTTCCTCGGCGCCCCCGCCGCCGGCGTGCTCTTCGCCCTCGCCGCCCCCCTCCCGTTCGCCGTGGACGCCCTCACCTTCGCCGCCGCCGCCCTCCTGACCCTCGCCCTCCGCCCACCCCCGCCGCGCCCCCGCTCGCACGCCGGGCGGGGGCGGTCGGTGTGGCGGGAGGGTGTCGAGGGGGTGCGGTGGCTACGCGGGGACGCGACGCTGTGGCGGCTGACCGTGGCGACCGCCGGGAGCAACCTGGCGATCAGCGGGCTGCTGGCGGTGCTGGTGCTCTACGCGCTCGACGTCCTGCGGGTGCCGCCGGCCGGGTACGGCCTGTTCGCCGCGGGGGCGGTCCTCGGCGGGCTCGCCGGTGGACTCGGCGCGGGTCGGTTGGCCGCCCGGCTCGGCACGGTGCCCGCGCTCCGCGCCGTACTGGCCGGCCAGGCCGTCGCGCTGACCGGGCTCGCGCTCGCCCGGCACCCGGTGCCCGGCGGGCTGGCGCTGGCCGTCTTCGCGGCCGGCACGACGGTGTGGAACGGACTCTGGGCCTCGTACGGGCAGCGGCACGTGCCGGCCGCCCTCCTCGGCCGGGTGGGTGCCGCCCAGCGGATGGTCGGCCTGCTCACCGCGCCGGTCGGGGCGGCCCTCGCGGGCGTGGCCGGCGCGGCGTACGGGGTGGGGCCGGTGGCGGCAGCCGTGGCCGGGGTCTTCGTGCTGGTCACCCTCGCGGCGTGGCGGGCGCTGCGACCGGCCGCGCCGGCACCGCCCGCCGGGCCCACCAGCGCCGCGACAGCAGGCCGGCCAGGGCGGCGCCCGTCGCGTTGAGCAGCACGTCGTCGGCCGAGGAGACCCGGCCGAGGTCGAGCGCGTACTGGAGCGACTCGACCAGCACGGAACCGGCCGCCCCGAGCAGGAACAGCCGGCCGACGCCGGCCAGTGCGGCCAGGCGTACCGGGGCGAAGAAGCCCAGCGCGGCGAAGACCAGCAGGTTGCCGACGACCTGGACCACGGCGGTCGTCGGCGGCCCGGTCAGCAGGTCCGCCAGGTCGCGCAGCGGCACCGGGTCGACCTGCCGGGGCGCGGGCCGGGGGGTGAGGATCATCCACACCCACGGCAGGGTGCCGGCCACCGCGCCCACCTCGGCGACGCTGCGCCGCCACGACTCCCCGGCCGTCGCGGCGTCGCGCCGGTGGCGCGCCAGCGCGGCGGTGAGCAGGGCCAGCAGGGGCAGCCCGGCCGCCACGGCGAGCAGCACGCCACCCCAGTCCCGCCACACCTGGCCCACCGGGGCAGCCTAGCCGCGCGTCCCGGCGCGCCGGTCGAGCCCCGGAGAGGCGCATCGCGATCCGGTGCCGGGCCGGTGGCGCGGCGGCGAGCAGCCGGCGCCGCCCAACCTTTTCCGGGCCCCGGTGCGTCTGCCTGGTGACGCGGGAACGCGCGACGGGCCGGCCGGAGGGAGGGCGGATGGGACCGCCGACGACCGACGACGGGCGGGACGGTTACGTCGCCTTCGTCGAGTGCCACCAGCATCGGCTGCTGCGCGCGGCCTACCTGGTCTGCGGCAACCGGCACCAGGCCGAGGACCTGCTCCAGGAGGCCCTGCTCAAGCTCGCCCTGCGCTGGCCCGCCGTGCGCCACGGCGACCCGGCCGCGTACGTGCGGGCCATTCTCTACCGCGACGCCGTCTCCTGGTGGCGCCGACGCCGCCGGGAGTGGCTGAGCGCGTACCCGCCGGAACGGGCCACGACCGAGGGCGACGGGGCACTGCGGCTCGCGCTGCGCGACGCACTCGGTCACCTGCCGCCCCGGCAGCGGGCCGTACTGGTGCTGCGCTACTTCGAGGACCTCACCGAGGCCGCCACCGCCGAGGCGCTCGGCGTCACCGTCGGCACCGTCAAGAGCCAGTGCCACGCGGCGCTGCGCCGGCTCCGCGAGGTCGCACCGGAACTCGGCCGCGACGAGGGGCGGACCGGGGGCGGCCTGGTCACCGGGATGGAGGTGAACCCGTGAGGGAAGAGGAACTGCACCGGCTGCTCACCGTCGCCGCCGAGGACGTCCGGCCGGCGCACCCGGCGACGACCGGCTGGGAACGGGCCCGCCGGGTGCGTCGCGCCCGCCGCGCCGCCAGCGCCGCCGCGCTCGCGGTCGCCCTGCTCACCGGCGGCACGGCACTGACGCTGCGCCCCGCCGCGCCGCCGGCCGCTACGGCGACACCGGAGGAGAGCCCGACCCCGCTCCCCGCACCCGTGCAGACACCCCCGGCCGACCTGGCCTATCCCGGGCACCCGCTGGGCCGCCTCGGCGACCCGGTCGGCGCGACGCTCTCGGCCCGCCCGGTCCGCAAGGCGCTGGCGCTGCACCAGCCGGTCGACCCGACGACCGGCGTCGCGGGCCGGATCCGGGTGCTCGGCGACGACGGCGTCGTACGGGACCTCGACGTGGTCACCCCCGCCCCGACCCGCGACGCCGGGGGCAACGAGGCGGTGCCGCTGAAGAGCGGGAGCCTCTCCCCGGACGGACGGACGGCCGCCTTCGCCCAGACCGACGAGGTGATCGTGGTCGACCTGACCACCGCCGCCGTGCGCCGCCATCCGCTCAAGGGCTACCTGGAGCAGGTCCTCTGGTCCGGCGACCGGCTGCTCGTCGGCGGCGACGACGCCACGTACGAGCTGGACCCCAGCACGGGCGCCAGCCGGAAGGTCCCGGTGTCGCCCTGGAACATGGCGGCGCCCGATCCGACGGGTCAGCCGGATCTCCTGCTGGAGTTGGGCGGCGCGCCGGGAGATCTGAGGCTGCACCGCGTCGCCACCGACGGGAGGGGACGAGGACTGGACCAGGTACCAGTCGACTTCCGCGCGCTGCCCCCGGGCAACCGGGTCGACGAGTTCTACGGACGCGGCTGGCTCAACGGCCACCGGCTCGCGCGGGCTGCCTGGATCACCACCGGCAGCATGGGCAGTCTGGAGGGCGTCGCGGTGCTGGACGCGCGCACCGGTGTAGTAACCCATCTGCTCAACCTGGGCCGCGACCGGTGGAAGGGCTGCTGCGAGGTGCTCGGCTGGGAGCCCGGCGGAGTGGTGCTGCTGCGCCACAACCCGGGCGGGCTGCTGCGCTGGAAACCGGAGACCGGCGAGGTGACGGGGGTGACGCGGAACCTGTTCGGGGCGGTGTCGCTCTCCGCCGGTTAAGTCGCCGCCGGTTGAGTGGGCGGTAGGAAAGCGCCGGGCCAGGAAGTCGACGCCCGCCCTGCCGTCGTACCGCCGCAAGGGCCGGTCCCCACGCGGCCGCAACGGGCGCGCGGGGGCCGGCCGACGCGTCAGCTTGCCAGGCCGCCGGGCTGGTCGCCCTTCACGACGGGGGCCCGGACCAGGTTGCCCCACTCGGTCCACGAGCCGTCGTAGTTGCGCACCTGCGGGTAGCCCAGCAGGTGCCGCAGCACGAACCAGGTGTGACTCGACCGCTCGCCGATCCGGCAGTAGGCCACGATGTCGTCGTCCGGGCCGAGCCCGAGCTGGTCGGCGTAGATCGCGCGCAGCTCGTCCGCCGACTTGAACGTGCCGTCGTCGTTGGCGGCGGACTTCCACGGCTTGCTGACCGCGCCGGGGATGTGCCCGCCGCGCAGCGCGCCCTCCTGCGGGTAGTCCGGCATGTGCAGCATCTCGCCGGTGTACTCGCCCGGCGACCGGACGTCGACCAGCGGGCGGCCCGCCGCCACGTGCGCCATGACCTGCTCGCGGTACGCCCGGACCGGCGCGTCGTTGCGCTGCGGCACCGGGTAGTCGGCGTGGGGCCGGGCCGGCTTGTCCCGGGTCAGTTCGCGGCCCTCGGCGACCCACTTCTGCCGGCCGCCGTCGAGCAGCCGCACGTCCGGGTGGCCGAAGAGGCTGAACACCCAGAGGGCGTACGCGGCCCACCAGTTGAAGTTGTCGCCGTAGAAGACGACCGTGTCGCCCCGGCCGATGCCCTTGGCGGCGCACAGCTCCGCGAAGCGCTTGGCATCCAGGTAGTCCCGGGTCACCTGGTCGTTCAGCTCGGTGTGCCAGTCCACCTTCACCGCGCCCGGGATGTGGCCGGTGTCGTAGAGCAGCACGTCCTCGTCGCACTCGACCACGACGAGGCCCTCGTCGCCCAGGTGCTCGGCCAGCCACTCGGTGGTGACCAACCGCTGCGGGTCCGCGTACGACTGGAGTCGGGGATCGGGATCGCTCGGCACAGACATGATCCCCAAGGTACGCCGGATCGTGGGCCCGCGGCTGGCCAACGGGAACGGCGTCGGCCGACGGTCAGGCGCGGCGGTGGGCGATCCGGCCGGCCACCACGGTCACCAGGCAGGCGCCGTCGGCGTCGAGGACGGCCAAGTCGGCGCGACCGCCGGGAGCCAGCGTCGGCGGCGCGGCGGCGGGCCGCACCAGCAGGTCGCTGCGCTCCACGGCGGCCCGCAGCGCCGGGTCGGTCAGGTGGCCGGCCAGCACGGCGGTCACCCCGTGGCGCAGCAGCGCGTGCACCCGCTCGCGGGGCGTGTCGGCCGTCGGCAGCGGCCCGTCGTGCAGCAGCCCCGGCCCGAGCGTGCCCGGCCAGCGGCGGACCCGGGCCCCGGCGTACGCCTCGGTCAGCTCGGCCAGTGGACCCACCGCGACGATCCGGTCGGCCCGGACCGCGACGGCGGCCCCGGCGGTGGGCGGGGCGTCGGGCGCGGTCCGCAGCAGCGGCGCGGTGTGCAGGGTGAGCACGTCAGTCGGCGATCGGGCCGAGCGACGGGCGCTTGGCGGTGACCGTGTCGCCGGAGGAGCGGCCGGTGAGCCGGCGCTTGATCCACGGCGCCAGGTGCCGCCCGGCCCAGCGCAGGTCGGCGGCGCGGGCGGCCAGCCAGGGCGTCGGCGCCGGGTGCGGCGGCACCATCAGCCACTCCTCGTCGCAGCCGACGCCCAGCGCGTTGAGCACCTGCGCGGCGACCCGCCGGTGCCCGGCGGCCGAGAGGTGCAGCCGGTCGGTGCTCCAGAGCATCGGGTTGAGGTAGGCGTCGTCGGCGTACAGGTCGACCAGGATCGCGCCGTGCCGCTCGGCCGTCTCGCCGACGGCCCGGTTGAGCAGCTGCACCCGGGGCGCGACGAGGCGCTGGCCGGGCAGCCGGGCCATCACGTCGGCGAACCGGAAGAGAATGACGTCGGCGCCGCCGGAGCGCAGCCTCCGCACCACGTCGTCGAAGCGGGTGACCAGGGCGTCCGGGTCGAAGGTGCGGCGGAGCACGTCGTTGCCGCCGGCCGCGAAGCTGATCAGGTCGGGCTTCATGGCGAGCGCTGCGGGCACCTGCTCGGCCACCACGCCGGGGAACAGTCGGCCGCGGATGGCCAGGTTCGCGTACCGGAAGTCGGGGCCGGCCTCGACGGCCAGCCGGGTGGCCACCAGGTCCGCCCAGCCCCGGTAGCTGCCGTCCGGGTACGCGTCGTCCATGCCCTCGGTGAAGCTGTCCCCCACCGCCACGAAACTGCGCCAGCGCACCTGATCATCCCTCCGCCGTGCGGCAGGAAAGGGCACCTCGTTGTCGCTTCCGGTGGAGGAAGGGGCCCTTCCCGACGCGGGACAGTCTTCCACCCGCGGGGACGGCGGCGGGGGCGGCCGACGGGCAAACGTGGTGGAGGTCATCGTGGACGGCGGAATCGCGGCAGGACGCGTCCTCCCGCCCCGCTCGGCTCGAGAGGCTCAAGGGCGCCGTCTGCCATCCGTCGGAGCGCTCCATTTGCGGGACTGCCGGCCGGCGGCACCCGTCCGGTCAGCTGGATGGCGGCGCTACCGGATGCGCTGCGGCCTCCGGTGTGCAAGCCTCGTCCAAGCCTGTTTTACGAGGTCATACCACTTGTTACCACCGGGTTACCGTCTGCACCGCAGCCGGGGACGCCGCCCGTGAGCCCTGGGAGAAACAACACCGTGCCGAACCTTGATGTGGCACTGAAGAACGCGATGAGCATCGACGGCGCGATCGGCGCCGCACTCGTCGACTACCACAGCGGCATGACGCTCGGCGTAGCCGGGGGCACCGGGGAGATCGACCTGACCGTCGCCGCCGCCGGCAACACCGATGTCGTCCGCGCCAAGCTGCGCACCATCGAGATGCTCAACCTGAACGACGAGATCGAGGACATCCTCATCACGCTCGGCACCCAGTACCACCTGATCCGACCGGTGACCAGCCGCACCGGCAAGGGGCTCTTCCTCTACCTGATGGTCAGCAAGAGCCGCGCCAACCTGGCGATGGCACGCCACCAGCTGCGCGCCATCGAGGAGAACCTGGAGTTGTGAGCGGGATCGACGAGATCGAGACGCCCCTGCCCCGTCGTACCACACGCGCCACGGGCACCCTGCCGCCGCCGCGCCCGTTGCCGCCGTCGCTGGCCGGGAACATGGCGCTGCCGTACCCGGCGATCGGGCAGGAGCTGGCGGAGCTGCGCCTGCAGATCCCCGGCGTGCACGGCTGCGTCCTCGGCGGCGTGGACGGCCTGCTCATCACCCACAACCTGCAGACCGACGTCGACCCGAACGACCTGGCGGCGCTCGCCGCCACCACGTACGGGCTGGGCCGGCAGGTCGGGCTCCGGCTGGGGCAGGGCGACTTCCAGCAGTCCACGGTCCGCAACGCCGGCGGCTACCTGAGCGTCTACGCGGTCAGCCCGCAGGCGCTGCTCGCCGTGGTCGGCGAGGACAGCATCAACGTGGCCCGGCTGCACCTGCACGCCCCGGCGGTGGCCGGACGGCTCGCCGGTCTGCTGGATCAGTGCACGGACGCCGCCGGCGACAGGTCCTGACGGGGGCGGCTGCTTCGGGCGTGGGCAGGGTCGCCGTTCCGCCGGCCGGGTCGACCGGTCAGCGAGTCGACGGCCCCTGCCCGCCGCGCAGGCGCACCGCGAGCAGCGCCAGGGTGACACCGGCCAGCGCCGCACCGGCCAGGAACGTGCCGCGCGTCGAGGTGGCCGCCTGGACCGACCCGAGCAGGAGCGGCGAGACGAACAGGCCGGCGAAGGTGGCGCTGGCCAGCAGCGCGGTGGCCTGGCCACGTCGGGCGGGCGGGGAGTGTTCGGCCACCAGGACGGTCAGCGCCGGCACGACCAGTCCCATGCCGATCCCGAAGACGGCCGGCGCGACCAGCATCAGCACCGGCGAACCGGTCAGCCCGAGGGTGACCAGCGCGACCGTGAAGACCGCGAGGGTGACCGCGAGCAGCCGCACCTGACCCAGGCGGGCCCGGGTCCGCGCGTAGCCCAGGCCGACGATGCTCATGGTCAACGACGGGGCGCCCGTGAACACCGCCACGACGGCCGTCTCGGTGATGCCGACCTCGGCCAGCCGCAGCGGCAGGAACACCAGCACCCCGTACAGCAGCAGGCTGGTCACCGCCTGGAGGCCGTAGATCCCGACGAGCGCGGGATGGTCGCGGAGCAGGCTCCACAGCGACCCCGGCCGGCCCGGCGGCACGTCGGTGCCGACGGCGGCGCGGCGCCCCGGGAGCACCCGGAGCGTGACCAGGCCGAGCGGCACCCCGATCAGGTAGACCCCGAACGGGGCGTGCCAGGAGAGCCCACCCAGCACCCCGCCCAGCAGCGGAAACAGCACCCCGCCGAGGCTGATCGCGGTGGACCGCCAGCCCATCGCCCGGTCGCGGGCCGCCCCCGCGTAGAGGTTGAGCAGCCCGAGCGTGGTCCCCGCGAAGACCAGCGCCGCGCCGACGCCGAACAGCAGGCGGGTGGCGATCAGCAGGGGATAGCTGTCGGTGACCAGACCCGCGCCGCCGGCGAGGCCGTACAGGATCAGCCCGAGGGCCAAGGGGGTGCGCACCCCCCACCGGTCGATGGCCCGGCCGACCAGCGGGCCGGCGAGGGCGAGGGAGAGTCCGTGCGCGGTGAGGACCAGCCCGGCGGCGGTGCCGGTGAGCCGGAGTTCGTTGCGGATCAGCTCGACCACCGGGGTCAGCACCGCACCCGCGAGCACGGTCAGCAGGGAGCCGGCGAGCAGGACGGCCAGCGCCGCCCGGCGGCCGGCGACCGGGTCGGTGGCGGCGGGCGCCGCGGCGACGCCGTTCACGAGCGGGCCGCCGGGCGCGGCTGGCCCTGCCCCGCCGCCCACCGCCCGGTGTCCGCCGCTGGCGGCCGGGCCGGGTCCGCCGCCACCGGCGGGGCCTGTGCCGCCGGCCGGCGGATCGGGGCCAGGGCCACCGCCCAGGTGAGCAGTTCGTCGAGCATCGTGGCCAGGCTGCGTTCCTGGTGCGCGGCGGGGGTCGGGCGTTCCCCGGTGAAGTCGGCGGGCAGGGAGAGCCCGACGGCGGTACGCACTCCGGCGACCCGGACCTCCGCCAGCACCAGACGCAGCGCCTCGACGGCCCGCCAGCCTCCGGTCACGCCGTACCCGACGAAGCCCGCCGCCTTGTGGTGCCACTCGGCACACAGGTAGTCGATCGCGTTCTTGCAGGCGGCCGAGGTGGAGTGGTTGTACTCCGGGGTGACGAAGACGAACCCGTCGCACGGGTCGACGGCGGCGGCCCAGGCCCGGGTGTGCGGGTGGCGGTAGTCGCCGAACGCCGCCGGGCTCGGCTCGTCGAGCAGCGGCAGGTTGAAGTCGGCGAGGTCGAGCATCTCGAACGCGACGTCGGGGTGTCGCTCGCGGGCGCCGTCGTGCACCCAGTCGGCCACCGACCTGCCGCGCCGCCCTGGACGCGTCGACCCCACGACGATTCCGATCCGTATCGGCTCCATGGCACGAGTCTTCAACCTCGACCATGGTCGAGGTCAAGCCGCTAACATGCCGACATGGCGAGCCTCCCGCCCCACCACACCGAGCTGACCGTCGGCCAGGTCGCGGCCCGCACCGGCGTCGCCGTCACCGCGCTGCACTTCTACGAGGCCAAGGGGCTGATCCACAGTCGACGCACCAGCGGCGGGCAGCGCCGCTACCCCCGGGACGTGATCCGGCGGGTGTCCTTCATCCGGGTCGCCCAACGGGTCGGCATCCCGCTCCGGCTCGTCGCCGAGGCGCTGGCCGGCCTGCCGGACGGGCGCACCCCCACCCGGGAGGACTGGGCCCGGCTCTCCATCACCTGGCAGGCCGAGCTCGACCAGCGCATCGCCCAGCTCCAGCACCTGCGCGACGATCTGACCGACTGCATCGGATGCGGCTGCCTGTCCATCGACCGCTGCCTGCTGCGCAACACCGACGACCATCTGGGCGAGACCGGCCAGGGCCCGCGCCGCCTGCTCGGCCCCGTTCCGGCGACGCCCGCGGCTCCGGAACCCGCCTGACGCCGTACCCCGAAATGGATCGTCGCCCCGCCGCCGGCCGCCGTACGCTGCGCCAATGCTGCTACGCATGTCGACCCTGCTGCTCCGGACCCTGCGCGAGGACCCGGCGGACGCGGAGGTGCCGAGCCACCGGCTCCTGCTGCGGGCCGGCTACATCCGCCGCGCCGCGCCGGGCGGCTACACCTGGCTGCCGCTGGGCAAGCTGGTGCTGGACCGGGTCACCGAGGTGGTCCGGCAGGAGATGACCGCGATCGGCGACCAGGAGGTGCACTTCCCGGCGCTCCTGCCGGCCGAGCCCTACCGGACCAGCGGCCGGTGGACGGAGTACGGCGACGACATCTTCACCTTCGCCGACCGGCGCGGCGCGGAGCACCTGCTCGCGCCCACCCACGAGGAACTGGCCGCGCTGCTGGTCAAGGACCTGTTCAGCTCGTACCGGGACTTCCCGGTGACCCTCTTCCAGGTGCAGACGAAGTTCCGCGACGAGGCGCGGCCCCGCGCCGGCCTGCTGCGCGGGCGTGAGTTCCTGATGAAGGACGCCTACTCGTTCGACCTCGACGACGCGGGCCTCGCGGCGGCGTACGAGCGGCACCGGGGCGCGTACCGGCGGATCTTCGACCGGCTCGGGTTGGAGCACACGATCGTGCACGCGACGTCCGGGGCGATGGGCGGCTCGGCGTCGGAGGAGTTCCTGGCGGCGACGCCCGTCGGCGAGGACACCTTCGTCGGCTGCACCGCCTGCGACTACGCGGCCAACACCGAGGCGGTGTCCACGCCCGCCCCGCCGGCCGGCGACCCGGACGCCCAGCCGGGGGCGCAGGTGCACGACACCCCCGAGACCCCCACCATCGCCAGCCTGGTCGAGCTGGCCAACGCCCGGCGCCTGGGCGGGCGGGACGACTGGACCGCCGCCGACACCCTGAAGAACGTGGTGCTCGCCCTGCGCCGTCCCGGCGCGGAGGAGACCGACCTGCTGGTGGTCGGGCTGCCCGGCGACCGCGAGATCGACCTGAAGCGACTCGGCGCGGCGGTCGCCCCGGCCACGGTGGACGTCTTCGACGGCTGGGACGCCCACCCCGAGCTGGTCCGGGGCTACATCGGCCCGCAGGTCCTGGCGAAGCTCGGCATCCGCTACCTGGTCGATCCCCGGGTGGTGCCGGGCAGCGCGTGGCTGACCGGCGCGAACGAGCCGGGCCGGCACGCGACTGGGGTGGTCTGCGGCCGGGACTTCGTGCCGGACGGCACGATCGAGGCGGCCGAGGTGCGTCCCGGCGACCCCTGCCCGGCCTGCGGCACGGGCGAACTGACCATGCGGCGGGGCATCGAGATCGGGCACATCTTCCAGCTCGGTCGCCGCTACACCGACGCCTTCGCCGTCGACGTGCTCGGCCCCGCCGGCAAGCCCGTCCGGCCGACCATGGGCTGCTACGGGATCGGGGTGTCCCGCGCGGTCGCGGCGATCGCCGAACAGCACCACGACGAGCGGGGGCTGGTCTGGCCGGCGGCGGTCGCGCCGTGCGACGTACACCTGGTGGCCGCCGGGAAGGGGCCGCAGCTGGAAGCGGCGCTGGAGCTCGGCGGGCGGCTCGCCGCCGCCGGCCTGCGGGTGCTCGTCGACGACCGGACGCACGTCTCCGCCGGGGTGAAGTTCACCGACGCGGAGCTGATCGGCATCCCGCGCGCCGTCGTGGTCGGCCGCCGTCTCGCCGAGGGGTACGTGGAGCTGCGCGACCGGGCGTCCGGCGAGCGCGTCGAACTGCCGGTCGACGGGGTGGCTGACCGGCTCGTCGAACGGGTACACCGGGAGCGCGGGAACGTGGTGTAGCGAACGTGTCACGGGGTACCGCAGTCCGATCGACTGAATGCGTTCTGGAGGCTCTCATGACCGGTTACCGGGTCAGCGACGTGATGACGAAGCAGGTCATCTACCTGCCGGCCGAGACCAACCTGGACGAGGCGGCCAGGGTGATGAAGGAGGCGGACATCGGCGACGTGGTGGTCACCGACGGCGCCGCCCTCGCCGGCATGCTCACCGACCGGGACATCGTCGTCCGGGCGGTGGCCGAGCGCAGCGACCCGGCCACCACCACGATCGGCTCGATCATCACCCGTGAGGTGGTGATGATCGAGCAGCACTCGACCACGGCCGAGGCGGCCGCCCTCATGCGGGAGCGGGGCATCCGGCGGGTGCTGGTCTGCGACAGCGAGCGCAAGCTGGTCGGCATCGTCTCCCTGGGCGACCTCGCGATGCAGCTCGACCCCCAGTCGGCGCTGAGCGAGATCAGCGAGCAGGCGCCGACCGTGTGAGGCGCACGGAAGGGCCCCTTCCTGACGTCCGTGGCAGCGGAGGGGTCCGTCCCCGACGGCGGTAGCCTCGGGGGCATGTCATCCATGCCGGCCAGGCTTTCCGAGATCGTCGACGAGTTCGCCGCCGCGCCCCGCGACGTGGTGCTGGAGATGCTGCTGGAGTACGCCGACGTCGTCCCGCCGCTGCCCGCCGGCTCCGCCGACCGGGAGGGCATGGAGCAGGTGCCGGAGTGCCAGACGGCGTTCTTCCTGCGCGCCCGGGTGACTCCGGAGAAGACGGTGGAGACCCTCTTCGACTGCCCACCGGAGGCCCCCACCACGCGCGCGTTCGCCGGCATCCTCGCCGAGGGGCTGGCCGGGGCGAGCGCGGACGAGGTGCTCGCCGTGCCCGACGACCTCTACCAGCGGATGGGGCTGGCCCAGGCGATCAGCCCGCTGCGGGTGCGCGGCGGCACGGCCATCCTGGCCCGGCTCAAGCGGCAGGTCCGGGAACAGACCAGCTGAGCGGAGGGTTGTCACCCGACATGGAGATCGAGATCTACGCCGACGTCGTGTGCCCCTGGTGCTACATCGGCAAGCGTCGGCTGGAGCAGGCCCTGGAGTCGTACGACGGCGAGGTGACCGTCCGCTACCGGCCGTTCCAGCTCGACCCGTCGCCGGTGCCGGAGCCGCGTCCACTGGTCGACGCGATGGCCGCGAAGTTCGGCGGGCCGGACCGGGTCCGGCAGATGTTCGGGCAGGTGACGGAGGTGGCGGCCCAGGTCGGCCTGAAGCTCGACTTCGACCGCGCGGTCGCGGCCAACACCTTCGACGCGCACCGCCTGGTCGCCTGGGCCACCGACCGTGGACGCGCCGCCGAGATCGTCGAGGCGCTCTACCGCGCCCACTTCACCGACGGCGTCGACGTGGGCTCCCGCGACGCGCTCGCCGCGCTCGCCGCCGAGGTGGGCCTGGACGCGGCCGAGGCCCGCCGCTTCCTCGACTCGGACGAACGGGTGTCGGAGCTCTCCGACGAGCTGGCCACCGCCCGGCAGATCGGGGTCACCAGCGTGCCCACCTTCGTGCTGGCCGGCAGGTACGCGGTGACCGGCGCCCAGGAGCCGGAGACGCTGCTCGCCGCCCTGGCCGAGGTCGACCGCCGCGAGGCCGAGGCCGGCTGAGGGCCGCCGGCCGCGACGGCACTGCGGCCGACGCCCGACAGCAGGCATCGACGGACGTGATGTTTCACGTGCAACGGTATCGACGCACGTGATCGGTCAGGCCGGCCTGGCCAGCCCTTCCACCACGCGCGCGCCGGGCAACGCGCCGAGCGCCGGGCCGGGCAGCGCGATCTTGCTGTGCCGTACGCCCGACCCGATGATCACGTGCGGGGCGGCGATCACCCGCGCGTCGACCAGGATCGGCCACTGCTCCGGCAGACCGATCGGGGTGATGCCGCCGTACTCCATGCCGGTCAGCTCCACCGCGTCGGCCATCGGCGCGAAACTCGCCTTCCGCACGTCGAGCGCGCGGCGGGCCACCCCGTTGACGTCGACGCGGGTGGTGGCGAGCACGACGCAGGCCGCGTAGCGCACGACCCCCTCACGCTTGCCGGCCACCACCACGCAGTTGGCCGACTCGTCCAGCCCCACCTCGTACGCGGCGCAGAAGGCGGCGGTGTCGGCGAGCTCGGCGTCGATCGGCGCCACCAACACGTCCTCGACGTCCACCGGCGCCTCGGCGGGCCACTGCCCGACGGCGGCGGCGACCGGCGGAGCGAGCAGGTCGAGCCGACTGCGGGCGGGTTCGGTCTTCAGCGTCCCCATCACGCCTGCGATCCTTGCACCTGCCAGCACCCGGGGTTGCACCACACCGCCGACGACCGGGGTGCCGCCGGCGGCAGGGGCTACCCCTATCGATCCCCGAGACGGGGTCCGACGGCGTGTGGGAGCGGGTGGTGCCGGGTACCGGCGTCCGGCATGAGTGAACTTCCGCTGCACATCCTGACCGACGCAGGCTTCACCACCGACGAGGCGAACTCCATCGTCGATCACCTCCTGAAGGGGGTCGACACCCACGACGGGAGGGGCGAGACCGACCGGATCGACGTCGAGTCGCTCCCGGAGGAGAAGAAGGCGGCCATCGACAAGTTCAACATGGCTGTGGCCGCCGACTTCTAGGCACCCGGAGCACCGGCCCGTCCCGGACCGCCGGGACGGGCCGGCCCGAACGCGCCGGCCGGGGCCGGCACCGGTCGGTCAGTTGCCGGTGAGGAACCCGTTCTCGCGGAGCAGCGCGCGGTCCCGGACGGCGGCCAGTTCCTCCGCCCGCTCGGCCTGGACCCGACGCACCTCCATCTCCTCCAGGGCGTGGCGGACGGCGAGCCGGATCACGCCGTAGAGGAAGACGAAACCGGCGACGTACAGGATGACGGTGGCGACCATGGCGAACATGGCGTCACGGTAGGCCGGACGTGAACGCGCGGGCCGTTCATCTTGCGCCAGTTCCCCCGTACGTGTCGGCGAGGTGGTCGGCCCAGGTCCGGACGCCCTTCGGGGTCGCCCCGGTGACCAGGCCGCCCGAGCGCAGGGCGCGGCCGAGTTTGCCGGGTATCCGGACCCGGAGCAGCGGACGGCGGGACCGCCGGGCGGCCGTCCACGCCCGGGCCGCCTCGTCGAAGCGGAGCACCTCCGGGCCGCCGTACTCCTCGACGCCGCCCAACGGACCGGCGGTGAGCCGCCGGACGAGGCGGTCCGCGACCTCGCCGGGGTCGACCGGCTGGGCGAGCACCGCCGGGTCGCCCAGCACCGGGCCGAGCCGGCTCGCCCCGCGCAGCATCCCGTCGAGGAACTCCGGGAACTGGGTCGCCCGCAGCACGGTCCACGGCACCGAACCGGCCGCCACGACCTGTTCGGCGGCGAGCTTGTGCCGGTAGTAGGGGATCGGCACGCGGTCCACCCCGACGATCGAGACGTAGACCAGGTGCCGTACGCCCGTCCGCCCGGCGGCGACAACCAGCCGGCGGGTGCCGAGCACGTCGACCCGGTGGGTCTGCCGCCCCCGGTTCGGTGACGAGGCCAGGTGCAGGACGGCGTCCACGCCGGCCACCGCCTCGGCCAGTCCCTCTCCGGTGGCCAGGTCGACCACCGCCCACCGCGCCGACGAGCCGGTACGCGCCCGCCGGCTCGTCGCCCGGACGTCCCAGCCCTCGGCGCGCAGCCGGGGCAGCACGACCCGCCCGAGCCGACCGCCCGCCCCGGTGACCAGCACCCGCATGGTTCCCTCCCTCTCCGCCCCGTCGCGCGACAGTGGTGCCGACGGCGTCCGGCGCACGCGTGTGACCGGGTGTGCGACGGCTCACCGGAGCCCGCCCATCCTCCCGGGCCGACGGTCCCCACCGGACCGAATCGGCACATCGCCGCCGACTGGCCGGATCGGGAAAACCCCGGCGGTCCGGGCGCCGGTCCCGACGGCCGGCGGCGGGGCGGTCAGCCGGCGCGGATCCCGGACGCGCCGGGCACCACCCGGCCGGCGAGCACGACGCCCAGCAGGGCCAGCCCGGAGGCCACCGCGAGCGTGCCGGCGTAGCTGACCGGCCCGGGAGCCGCACCGGCGGCGAGCACCGCGCCGGTGAGCGCCAGCACGGTCGCCGCGAAGAGCGAGTCGCCCAGTTGCAGCGAGGAACTGTTGCGGCCCTGCTCGCCGGGGGCGGACAGCTCCAGCGTGAGCACCGACAGCGAGGGATAGAGCAGCCCCATGCCCATGCCGGCCCAGGCCCAGCCGAGCACGCCGACCCAGACCGGCACCGCCGGCGCGACGGCGAGCGTGACCACGGCGGTGCCGGCGGCGATGCAGGTCAGCCCCGCCCTCGGCATGGTGGCCCGGGAGCGCGGCGCGGGCATCCGCCCCTGCACCCAGGAGCCCGCCGACCAGGCGAGCGCGCCGGTGGTCAGGACCAGACCGGCGGCGGTCGGCGACAGCCCGCGCTCCCGGGAGAGCATCAGCGGGATCACCACCTCCGCCCCGACGAACGCGGCCGAGGCGAGACCACGCAGCCCGATCACCGTGGGCAGGCCCCGGCCGGCGCGCAGGAACCCGGCCGGCAGCAGCCGGGGCGCGCAGACCAGCAGCCCGACCAGCGCCAGGGCCACCAACCCGACGGCGGCGGCGCCGCGCTGCTGCCCCCCGACGTGCAACAGTGCGGCACTCACCCCCGCCCCGCAGGCCCAGCCGATCCGGGCCGCCGCGCCGGACGGCAGCCCCGTCACCGCGGTCGCGCCGATCGCGCGCAGGCCGGGATGGATCAGCAGCACCGCCGGCACCGCCACCACCGGCACCGCCAGGAAGACCCAGCGCCAGCCGAGGTGTTCCACGATCAGGCCGGCCAGCGCCGGCCCGACCAGCGACGGTACGACCCACGCGGCGGCGAACGCCGCGAAGATCCGTCGGTGCAGCGCCTCCGGGTACGCCTGCCCGACGATCACGTAGAGCGCCACCGAGAGCAGGCCGGACCCGAAGCCCTGCACGATCCGGCCGGCGACCAGGACGCCCATGGTGCTGGCCCCGCCGGCGAGCACCAGCCCCAGCACGAACCAGACGAGCCCGTGCCACATCGGCGCCCGGGGGCCCCGCGAGTCGCACCAGATGCCGGAGGCGACCATGGCGAGCACGCTGGCGGCGAACGGGCCCCCGAAGGCGATCCCGTAGAGGGCCAGCCCGTCGAGGCTGCGGGCGACGGTGGGCATGGCGGTGCCCACCGCCAGCGCCTCGAAGGCGAGCAGCGAGATCAGCGCAACGCTGCCCACCGTCATCGCCCGCAGCCGGGGCGCGAAGATCCCGGCCTCGGCGGCGACCGGGGCGGCGGGCGCCGCCGTGTCGGTCACCGCCGACCCGTTGCACGCGGCAGCCACAGCGGTCGGTGACCGAGGCGGGCCCGTGGATTCGACGCACCCGCCCCGGAGCGGGGCAGTTCGATCAGCATGGGACCAGCCTCGGACCTCAACCCGGATTGAGGTCAAGGGTGACCCGGCTCTCTCCGCCCCGTCGGGAGCCCGGCGGGCACCCCGTCCCCGCGTGTGGTCGGCGAGCTTCCCGCCGCCGCGCGGGAGGAACTTCCGCTGCTCGGAGTGCATAACGGACGATCCGCCGGGAAGCCAGGCCGCCGGAGCGGAGGCGTGGGAGGCGAGATGGCGTACGGCGGGAGCAGCGGCAGCGAGGGGCCTGACCGGCGCCTGTCCGGTCGTACGCCTCGATGATCTCGCTGGGCCACGTCGCCGGCCGGCTCCGTCCGCCGGTGGCCGTGCCGCAGGTCGTCGGCGAGGCGTCCCGCAGCGTCGGTGCCGCCGCGACCCGGTTGGCCCGGGCGGCCGGGCTGACCCGGCGCCGGGTCTGGTCCCGCCCCGGCCGACACCACATCGAGGTGCACGGCGTCTGCCAGGACGGCGGAGACACCCTCGCCCGCCAGGTCGAGGCGGCGCTGGAGCGGGTGCCGGGGGTGGAATGGGCCCGGGTCAACGCCCCGTCCGGCCGGGTGGTCGTCGCCGTCGGCACGCCGGAGCCGAACCTGCGGGACCTCGTCGCCACCGTCGCCCACGCCGAACGCGTCTGCCCGCACGAGCCGGACCCGGAGATCCCGCCGCCACACCCGCCCGAGGAGGGGCCGCGCACGCCGCGCACCCTCGGCGCGCTGGCCTCCGACGCCCTGGGGCTCACCATCTCCGCCGCCACCCGGATCCTGCCCTTCACCCCCGTGCCCGGGGAGGTGGCCGGGCTGCTCGGCGCGGTCGACCTGCACCCGAAGCTGCACGCACTGGCGGACCGGGGGCTGCGCGCCGACCCCCGCGCCGACCTGCTGTTCCCGCTCGCCGAGGCGGTGGTGCAGGGCCTGACGGGCGGCTGGACCGGGATCGTGCTCGACGGGGCGCAGCGGGTGGTGCAGTGGGGCGAGGCGCGGGCCCAGCTCCGCGCCTGGACGCAGGCCGAACCCCGGCTGACCGGGGACCCGGAACGGGCTGTCGCCCGGGCACCGAAGGTGGAGCGCCTCCAGCCGAAGCCGGACGGCCCCGTCGAGAAGTACGTGACCCGGATGCTCGCCGCGGGCGCCGCCGCCGCGGCCGCCGCGACGCCGGTCGTCGGCCGGAAGCGGGCCGCCGCGCTGGGGCTCTCCGCGCTGCCCAAGGCCCCCGGCAGCGGACGCGAGGGGTACGCCGCGCAGCTCGGCCGGATCCTCGCCCGGCGCGGCGTGATCGCGATGGACCGCAGCGTGCTGCGCGAACTCGACCGGATCGACACCCTGGTGCTGGACGCCGCCGTGCTGGGCTCCGACCGGGGCGTGCTCGCGGACCTGGCGCCGCTGGCCGGGGCGGACGTCGGGCAGGTGGCCGCGCGCGCGTTCGCCCTCTTCGACCCCGCCGCACCCCGGGAGCTGCGGCACGCCGACGGCTGGCGGCTCGGGCCGCTGGACGCGCTGGACGTCGAGCACGCGGGCGACACCGAGGAGAGCCGGCGGCTGCGCGACGCGGGCGGATCCCTGCTCGGCCTGGCCGAGGGCGACACCCTGACCGCCGTACTGCGGGTCGAGCCGGAGCCGGCGCCGGGCGTCGACGCCCTGCCGACCGCCGCCCGCCAGGCGGGCCTGCGGCTGGTCGTGGCCGGCGACGACGACCGGCGGTACGACTTCGCCGACGCCCACCTGTCCGGCGGCGACCGGCTGGCCGAGTCGGTGCGGGCGCTGCAACGCGACGGGGCGGTGGTGATGGTGGTCTCCGGCGACCGCGCCGCGCTCGGCGTCGCGGACTGCGGCCTGGGACTCTCCGCTCCCGAGGACCTGCCGCCCTGGGGTGCGCACCTGCTGGTCGGCGTCGACCTGCGGGTGGTGGCGCTCGTGATCGAGGCGACCGGGGTGGCCCGCCGGATGGCCCGGCAGAACATCGGCCTGGCCGCGGCCGGCACCGGCCTCGGCGCGCTGGGGGCGTTCACCGCCGCGCCCGCGCAGCTGCCCGGCCGCTCCCTCTCCGCCGTGAACGGCGCGGCGGCGCTGGCCTTCGCGCACGGCGTCCTGCGGGCGCACCGGTTGCCCGACCGGGCGGACAGCCCGACGCCCACCATCACCGCCTGGCACCTGATGCCGTCCTCGGCCGTGCTCGACCAGCTCGGCACCGGCCCGGACGGGCTCGCCACCGACGAGGCCGAGCGCCGCCGGGGCGGCGGGACCGTACGGCCCTCCGGGCCGACGGGGCTGCTCCGCGCCTTCGTCGACGAGCTGGCCAACCCGCTCACCCCGGTCCTCGCCGCCGGGGCGGTGCTCTCCGCCACCTTCGGCTCGCTCGTCGACGCGGCCCTGGTCGGCGGCGTGGTCGGCGGGTCGGCGCTGCTCGGGGCGGTGCACCAGCACAACACCGAGCGGTCGCTGGCCGAGCTGTTGTCCCGCTCGGCGGTGACCGCCCGGGTACGCCGGGACGGCGCCGAGCGGATGCTGCCGGCCGACGACCTGGTGCCCGGGGACGTGATCCTCCTCGAATCGGGCGACGCCGTCCCGGCCGACTGCCGGGTGCTGGAGTCGGCCGGCCTGGAGATGGACGAGTCCTCGCTCACCGGGGAGTCGCTGCCGGTCGGCAAGACCGACCAGCCGGTCGTCGCCGCCGCCGTCGCCGACCGGCGGTCGATGCTCTACGAGGGCACCACCGTCGCCGCCGGCCACGGAACGGCGGTGGTGGTCGCGACCGGCGCACAGACCGAGGCGGGACGGAGCCTGGCGATGGCCCGGCAGGTCCCGCCGTCGAGTGGCGTGGAGGCGCGACTGGGCCGGTTGACGCGGGCGGCGATCCCGCTGGCCGCCGGCTCGGCGGTGGCGGTGGCCGGCATGGGGCTGCTGCGGGGCGTACCCCTGGCCGCGACCGCCGCGACCGCCGCGAACCTGGCCGTCGCGTCCGTGCCGGAAGGGCTGCCCTTCCTGGTCAGCGCCGCGCAGCTGGCCGCCGCGCGGCGGCTGGCGGAACACGGCGCGCTGGTCCGCAACCCGCGCACCATCGAGGCGCTCGGCCGGGTGGACGTGCTCTGCTTCGACAAGACGGGCACCCTCACCGAGGGACAGCTGATGCTCGCCGGGGTCGGCGACGACGGCCGGTACGCACCGGTCGACCGGCTCGACGACGGCCTGCGGTTCGCGCTCGCGGCCGCGCTGCGGGCCACCCCGGCCGCCGCCGACCCTCGCGACCTGGCCCAGCAGACCGACCGCGCGGTCCGGTCCGGCGCCGAGGCGGCGGGGGTGACCGAGCAGACCGGCGCCCAGGGGTGGGAGCCGGTCGGTGGGCTGCCGTTCGAGCCGTCCCGCGGCTACCACGCCACCGTCGGCCGCGCCGGGGACCGGCTGCTGCTCAGCGTGAAGGGGGCGCCGGAGTCGGTGCTGCCGCGGTGCTCGGACTGGCGTACGCCGGGGGGCCGCGACGAGCCGCTCGACGACGAGGGACGCCAGGGGCTGCACGCCATGCTCGCCGACCGGGCGGGGGCGGGACACCGGATCCTCGCCGTGGCCGAGTGCCGGGTCTCCTCGCCCGGCGTCACCGACGCGCAGGTGCACGACCTGACCTTCGTCGGCTTCCTGGCCCTCGCGGACGGGGTCCGCGAGAGCGCCGCCCCCGCCGTACGCCGGATCCGCCAGGCCGGCGTGCACACCATCATGATCACCGGCGACCATCCGGCGACCGCCGAGGCGATCGCGGCCACCATCAGCGACCACGAGGAGCAGCGGGTGGTCACCGCGACGGAACTCGAACAACTCGACGACGAGGCCCTCGCCGCGCGGCTCGCCGCCACGGACGTGGTGGCCCGGTGCACCCCGGCCCACAAGGTCCGGATCATCCAGGCGTTGCAGAGGTGCGGCCGTACGGTGGCGATGACCGGCGACGGCGCCAACGACGCCGCGGCGATCCGGCTGGCCGACGTGGGCATCGCCCTCGGTAGGCGGGGCACCCCGGCGGCCCGCGCGGCGGCCGACCTGGTGGTCACCGACGACCGGCTGGAGACCATCATCGCGACCCTGGTCGAGGGCCGGGCGATGTGGTCCTCGGTACGCCACGCGCTCAGCATCCTGGTCGGCGGGAACCTCGGCGAGATCGCGTTCAGCGTGCTGACCGCCGCCGCGACCGGCCGCTCGGCGCTCACCGGCCGGCAGTTGCTCCTGGTCAACCTGCTCACCGACCTGGCACCGGCGTTGGCGATCGCGGTCCGGCCGCCCGCCGCGGGCCACGCCGACGGCCTGCTCCGGGAGGGCCCCGACACCTCACTGGGCGAGACGATGACCCGGGAGATCGGGCTGCGCGCCGCCGCCACGACGCTGGGCGCGACCGCCGGCTGGACACTGGCCCGCTACACCGGCCGGCGCAGGCGGGCGGGCACCATCGCGCTGGTCTCGCTGGTCGGCACCCAGCTCGGACAGACGGTGCTGGCCGGCGGCACCAGCCCGGCCGTGCTGGCCTCCACCGCCGCGTCGCTCGGGGCGCTGGTGGTGGTCGTCCAGACGCCGGGGGTCAGCCACTTCTTCGGCTGCACCCCACTCGGCCCGGTCGGCTGGACCATCGCGACGGGCTCCGCGCTCGGTGCCACCTTCGCGAACGGCGCGCTCACCCGCCTGGTGGAACGCCTGCCCCAGTCGGGTTCCCGGCCGGTGTGACCGGAGACCGCCGCCGATCGGCATGCCCGCGCCGATCACGGGTACGGCTGCGGACGGAGGTGCGCATGTCGACGACGCAGCCGGAGGTCACGTTCATCGGCACCGCCACGACGGTGCTGCGGATCGGCGGGTTCACCCTGCTGACCGACCCGAACTTCCTGCACCGGGGCCAGCGCGCGTACCTGGGCAAGGGGCTCTGGTCGCGTCGGCGCACCGACCCCGCGTTGCGGATCGCCCAGCTCCCGTCGCTGGACGCCGTGGTCCTCTCCCACCTGCACGGCGACCACTTCGACCGGGTGGCCCGCCGGGAACTCGACCGGGAACTGCCGATCGTCACCACCCCCGCCGCCGAGCGGAAGCTGCGCCGTCGGGGCTTCCGGGCCGCCGAAGGGCTGCCCACGTGGAGCTCCCGCGAGCTGCGCCGGGACGGCGAGACGCTGCGGCTGACCTCGATGCCGGGGAAGCACGGGCCGGGCGCGCTGGACCTGCTGCTGCCCGATGTGATGGGCACGATGATCGACCTCGAACGCGACGGCAGCCGTCGGTTCCGCCTCTACGTCACCGGCGACACGCTGAACCGGCCGATGCTGGCCGACATCCCCGAGCGGTACCCGGACATCGACGCGATGCTGATCCACCTCGGCGGCACCCGGATCGCGGGCCTCCTGCTCACCATGGACGCGCGGCAGGGCGCCGACCTGGTCGAACTGGTCCGGCCGAGGCTCACCGTGCCGATCCACTACGACGACTACCCGGTGTTCCGCTCACCGCTGGGCCACTTCGTGGCGGAGGCCCGCCGGCGCGGCTTCGCCGGGAGCGTCCGCACCATCGCCCGCGGCGAGACCGTCCCGCTCACCCCGCCGGACTGAGCCTCCCGCCTCTCCGGCCCGCCGGGCCGGGCTCCGCCCTCCCGCGCGTCCGGCCCGGCCGGTCCCGCCGGGCCCGCTGCGGCACCCCACGTACGACGATCGCCGCCTCCCGGCCGGGGCCGGAGGGCGGCGATCGGTCGTGACGGGCGGTCAGGCGCGCTCGGAGATGGCCTCGATGAGGTCGCCCACCGGGCGTTCGGGCAGGGAACGGGCCACGTCGGCGACGGCCACGATGCCGACGAGCTCGTGCCCGTCGATCACCGGGAGCCGGCGTACCTTGTGCTGGCTCATGGTCCGCAGGATCTCCGCCGCGTCGTCGTCGGCGCCGATCGTCACCGCCTCGCCCTGGGCGAGCTCGCCGGCGGTGACGCGGCCCGGGTCGCGGCCCTCGGCGAGGACCTTCACCACGATGTCGCGGTCGGTCAGCATTCCCTTGAGCCGGTTGTCGTCCCCGCAGATCGGCAGCGAGCCGACACCCAGCTGGGCCATCTGCTTCGCGGCCGTCTTGAGGTCGTCCTGCTCACGGATGCAGGTCACGTCGTTCGTCATGATCTCGCGTGCGGTCGGCATTGGCTGACACCTCACTTCCAGGGGGTTGTTGCCGTTTCTCCTACCCCCGTCCTCCCCGCCCATGCACGGGCGGTGGAGGCGCCGGCGAACCGTGACGAGGTGGGCCGCGTTCCGCGCCCGCCTCACTCCACCGGATGCCAGGTGGCGGCGGCACGGCGCAGCCGGTCGTTGATCGCCCGGCCGACGCCCACCTCGGGGACCGGCTCGACCAGGATCTCGCCGACCCCGGTGGCGTCCAGCTCGTGCAGCGCGTCGAACAGCCGCGCGGCGGCCTCCGTCAGGTCACCGGCGGCGGAGAGCACCTCCACGGCGGCCCAGTCGCCCGCCGGCCGGTCCCGGAAGGCCAGGAAGCCGCGCCGGACCCCGTCGGCCGCCGGTGGCTCGCCGCCCGACGCCAGCCGCAGCGGCGTACGCGGGGCGTAGTGCGCCGCCAGCGTGCCGGGCGCGACCGGCTGCCCGGAGCTGCCCGGGCGTACGGTCACCGGGCCGGCGGCCTCCTCCAGCGCCTCGACCGGCAGCGCGCCGAGGCGCAGCACCACCGGCCGCCCGCCCCGGGCGTCCACGATGGTCGACTCGATGCCGCACCGCGTCGGCCCGCCGTCGAGCACCACGTCCACGGCGGCGCCCAGGCCCCGCACCACGTGCTCGGCCCGCGTCGGGCTGAGCTGGCCGAACCGGTTCGCGCTCGGCGCCGCCACCGGCACCCCGGCCTCGGCGATCAGCGCCCGCGCGTACGCGTTGTCGGGCACCCGGACCGCCATCGTCGCCAACCCGGAGGTGACGATCGGCGGGATCGCGGCCGGCCGGTCCACGATCAGCGTGAGCGGCCCGGGCCAGAAGCGCTCGGCCAACGCCGCCACCGCCGCCGGCACCGCCCCGACCAGCTTCTCCAGTTCGGCCGCGTCGGCGAGGTGCGTGATCAGCGGGTCGAAGCTGGGCCGCGCCTTCGCCTCGAAGATCCGGGCGGCGGCCCGGGCGTCCAGCGCGTTCGCGCCGAGCCCGTAGACGGTCTCGGTGGGAAAGGCCACCAACCCGCCGGTACGCAGGACGGAGGCGGCCTCCGCGATGCCGCTGTCGGCCGGGAGAACGCGTGGGGATCCGGTGGTCACGCACCGACGCTAACGTGCCGGGGGCGGCGCCGGCGCTGCGGTGGCCCGGTTCCGATCCGTTCCGCGCGGCCTAGGATCGGGTCATGTCCTTGACGGCGAACGACGTCGAGCGGTTCGAGGCCACCAGGCCCCGTCTGGAAGCCATCGCCTACCGTCTCCTCGGCTCCGCCGCCGAAGCCGAGGACGCCGTGCAGGAGACGTTCCTGCGCTGGCAGGCCGCCGACGTCGAACGCATCGAGGTCCCCGAGGCCTGGCTGACGAAGGTCCTCACCAATCTGTGCCTCAACCAGCTCGCCTCCGCCCGGGCACGCCGGGAGACCTATCCGGGGCAGTGGCTTCCCGAGCCGCTGCTCGCCGGGGACCCGATGCTCGGTCCGGCCGAGACGGCCGAGCAGCGCGAATCGGTCTCGTACGCGGTCCTCACCCTCCTGGAGCGGCTCTCCCCCGGCGAACGGGCGGTGTACGTGCTGCGGGAGGCCTTCGACTACCCGCACCGCGAGATCGCCGCGATCCTCGACATCACCGAGGCCGCCAGCCAGCAGATCCTCCACCGCGCCAAGAAGCACGTCGCGGACGGCAGGGCCCGTGCCGAGATCGACGAGGCCGCTGCCCGGCGGATCGTGGCGGAGTTCCTGACGGCCGCCACCGGCGGCCGGATGGAGCCGCTCCTGCGCCTGCTCACCGAGGACGTCGTCGCGATCGGCGACGGCGGCGGGAAGGTCCCGGCCCGCGCCAAGGCGTTCGAGGGCGCGGTCGCGGTCGCGAAGTTCCTGTGGGGTCTGTTCAGGCCCGGCAAGGCCAAACGCGCCCTGGTCGGTGGCACGCCCGAGGTCTACGTCTGGACCGTCAACGGCGGCCCCGCCGTCCTGGCCGTCGTGGACGGCCGGGTCGTCGGCGTCATGTGCCTGGAGGTCACCGCCGAGGGCATCGCCGCGTTCCGTAACCAGGCCAACCCGGACAAGCTCGCACGGGCAACCGCGCAGTGGGGTGCCACCGACCATGGCGAGCCCCTGTTCCACGCCTTCTGACCATCATGTGACGTGCTTCACGTGCTGTCCCTGTCAGGAAACGGTGGGCCACCCGGTTCAAGTGGCAACCCGCGCGAGACAGGAGCATGGACATGCAGCACCGCATCATCGTCCTCGGAGCCGGATACACCGGAGCCATCGTCGCCGGCCGCGTCGCCCGACGGCTCCACCGTGAGGACGTCTCCATCACCCTCGTCAACGAAGGGGCCGACTTCGTCGAACGCGTCCGCATGCACCAGCTGGCGGCCGGTCAGGACCTCAAACCCCGGCCACTGCGTGAGATGTTCGCGGGCACCGGGGTCGGGCTGAGGCTCGCGAGGGTCACCGGCGTCGACGTCGACCGCAGGACCGTCGCCGTCGTCGACGCGAACGGCGCCGGAGAGCTCGCCTACGACACTCTCGTCTACGCCCTCGGCAGCGGCTGGGACTCACGGGGCGTCCCGGGGGCGGCCGAGTACGCCTACGAGGTCTCCAGCCGGCCCGGAGCACTCCGGCTACGCGAGCGCCTGGCCCGCCTCGACGCCGGGCAGACCGTGCTCGTCGTCGGGGGCGGCCTCACCGGCCTGGAGGCCGTGACGGAGATCGCCGAGGCCCGCCCGGACCTCGACGTCGCCCTCGCCGCCCGTGGCGGTCTCGGCGACTGGCTCTCCCCCAGGGGCCGCGAGCACCTGCGGAAGGTCTTCGACAAGCTCGGCATCACCGCGTACGAGCACGCCACCGTCACCGGCGTCGAAGCCGACCGCGTCGCCACCGCCGACGGCAGGGCCATCCCGGCGGCGGTGGCCGTGTGGACCACCGGCTTCGCGGTCCACCCGATCGCGAGGGCGACCGCCCTGGAGGTCACCGACTCCGGCCAGATCGTGGTCGACGGGACCATGCGGTCGGTTTCGCACCCGGACGTGTACGCCGTCGGCGACGCCGCCATGGTGATGGGCCCCGGGGACAAGCCGCTGCGGATGTCGTGCGCCTCGGGAGTCCCGACCGCCTGGCACGCCGCCGACGCGATCGCGGCGCGCCTGGCCGGGGGAAGGCTGCCAACCAGCCGGATCCGCTACTTCAACCAGTGCATCTCGCTCGGCCGTGGCGAAGGCCTGATCCAGTACGTCACCGCCGACGACCGCGCCCTGCGGGCGGCCCTGACAGGACGCCTCGCGGCCGTCTACAAGGAGTTGGTCTGCAAGGGTGCCGCCTGGGGCGTCGCCAACCCGACACTCGGGCTGCCCACCCGGCGCCGCCGCGTCACGCGGGCCCGGACGACGGCGGGCTCGACCGTCGACGCGCTGGCGTAGCGCGACCTGTCCGGGGCATCCCGACCACGGCGAGGGGGATCCTGCGGTCACGTCCACTCCGACCGCGGTCCCCCTCGTCTCCCGTCCCGGTGCGCGAGGATGGCGGCATGCTTCGCACCCCTCGGGCTCTCCTGCTGGACTTCGGCGGCGTCCTGGCCGACGCGCCACCCCCACCGCCGGCCGCTCCCGGGCTGGTGCGGCGGCTGGCCGCGCTCGTCGACGGCGCGGTGCCGGACGAGCGGATCGCCCGGGACCTGGGTGAGGGCGCGCGGGCGTACGCCCTGTGGCGCGACGACGTGGGCAGGACGGGCGACCCCGTCGAGCTGCCGCACGGCCAGGTGTGGGCCGACTTCGTGACCCGGTCCTGGCCGCGGGAGGCCCGGGCCGCCGTCGAGCGGGAGGCGACGGCGCTGGCGTACGCCTGGACCTGGCGGGAGGAGTGGGCGGTGCGGCCCGGCATCCCCGAGGCCCTGCGCCACGCCGCCGAGGCCGGCCTGCCGATGGCGGTCGTCAGCAACACGCTCTGCGGCGCCGCCCACCGGGACTTCCTCGCCACCGCTGGGCTCTCCGCGCTCTTCGGGGCCGAGTTCTACAGCGACGAGGCCGGGCCCCGGAAGCCGAACCCGGAACTGGCGCGGCTGGCGGCCTGCGCCATCGGGGTGCCGCTCGGCGACTGCTGGTTCGTGGGCGACAGCGTGCACCGCGACATCGTCTGCGCCCGTCGCGCCGGCACGGGCGCCGCGATCCTGATGCGGTCGCCCCGCACCGACCGGGAAGCGGCGCTACCGGGAGTCGAACCGGACGCGCGGATCGAGGACGGCCACGGGCTCCTCGCGCTGCTGCGTGAGCACTTCCGCCCGTGACCGTCCGGACCGAATGGCAGGCGTGGCACGAGCCCTACGCCGACGCGAACTCGCCGCTGTCGCGTCGACTGCGGCTGGTGCAGCGGCACATCGCCTCGTGGCTCGACGAGCGCTCCGACGAGCGGCTGACGGTGGTCAGCGCCTGCGCGGGGCAGGGCCACGACCTCATCGGCGTCCTGGCCGCGCGGCCTGACGCCCGACGGCTTCATGCGACCCTGCTCGAGTACGACGCCGGCAACGTGGCCGCCGCACGGGCCGCCGCCGACCGGGCCGGGCTCTCCCACCTCGTGATCAGGCAGGCGGACGCGGGCCGGCTCTCCTCCTATGCCGGGGCGGTTCCGGCCGACCTGGTGCTCATGGTCGGGGTCTTCGGCAACATCTCGGACGCCGACGTGGAGCGGACGGTCGCCGCCTTTCCTCAGTTCTGCGCAACGGGTGCCACCGTGATCTGGACCCGGGCGCGGCGCTCACCGGACCTGACGCCAGCCGTACGGAGGTGGCTTCGCGACGCCGGCTTCGTGGAGGAGGCGTTCCACGCTCCGGACGACGTGCGGTTCTCCGTCGGCGTCCACCGGTTCGCAGGCACGCCGCGCCCCCTGGACGCCACGGGAACGCTCTTCACGTTCCTGCGCTGACCGGTGACGCGGCTGGCAGGGTCAGGTCGCCGGGGCTGCGACGCCACAGCTTCTCTGGCAGGGTGCTCGTGTGTCGGACAGCCATGGCAGCGAGGCGCACGAGGTCAACGCCCCCGTTCACGTCGAGCCCTACGACGCGGCATGGCCCGAGCGGTTCGCCACCGAGGCCGCCGTGATCGGTCGGACCATCGGCCCCTGGATCACCGGCGGCGTCCACCACGTGGGCAGCACCGCAGTACCCGGCCTCGCCGCCAAACCGGTCATCGACATCATGGTCGGCGTGGCAGACCTTGAGCTGTCGCGTCCCTGCATCGAGCTGCTGAAGCCTCTGAGCTACTGCTACTGGCCCTACCGCGCCGAGGTCATGCACTGGTTCTGCAAGCCACGCCCCGGCCATCGCACCCACCACCTGCACCTGGTGCCGACCGGCTCGCCGCGCTACCTGAACGTCCTGGCGTTCCGGGACTACCTACGAGCCCATCCTGACGCCCGTGCCGACTACGAGGCCCTCAAGCGAGAGTTGGCCAGCCGCTTCCCGGACGACCGTGAGGCGTACACCGAGGGCAAGACGGAGCTCATCGGCAAGCTGACCGAGGCGGCCCGGGCCTGGGCCACAGCCAGGACATGAAGGGCGGCAATCCCGACAACGCGATGGGACGACCGGCACCTTGCGGCAGCCGGCGAAAAACCTGGCTGCGGGTGACGCGGGCTCACCCGTAGGCGCCGATCGACCGGCTGGCACGGCGTCCCGTGTCGACAGCCGTCGGATCGGAGATGAGCAGAGGGATGACCTGCCAACTGTTCGCACTCAGCTTCGATGCGAGCGAGCCGCTGAGCCTCGCCCGGTTCTGGTCCGGGGTCCTGGGTTGGGACCTGGCCGACGAACCACACGACGGTGTCACGCTCCTACCCAGCGACGACACCGGGTTCCGGCTCCGCTTCCTCCCGACCCGAAGCCGGAAGGTCGGCCAGAACCGGATGCACTTCGATCTGACGAGTACGTCCCTGGAGGACCAGCAGCAGACGGTGGCCAGAGCGCTGGGACTTGGCGCCCGGCACATCGACGTCGGGCAACGTCCCGAGGAAGACCACGTGGTGCTCGCCGACCCCGAGGGCAACGAGTTCTGCGTCATCGAACCGGCAACAACTTCCTCGCCGACTGCGGATTCGTCGGCGCGCTGGCCTGCGACGGTTCGCAGGAGGTCGGATACTTCTGGAGCGAGGCGCTGGGATGGCCGCTGGTCTGGGATCAGGACCAGGAGACCGCGATCCGTTCACCGCACGGCGGTCCGAAGATCACGTAGGGTGGTCCACCGCTGATGCCGAAGACGGGCAAGCAACGCCTGCGCTTCGACCTCGCTCCACCGGTCCACGGTGAACAGCAGGCGGAGGTCGAGCGTCTGCTCTCCCTCGGGGCGACCCGAATCGACATCGGCCAGGGCGAGGTCAGCTGGGTGGTGCTGGCCGACCCCGATGGCAACGAGTTCTGTGTGTTGACGCCCCGGTAGCCCGACCAGGGGCCGGCGGGCGGTGGTCTTACACTCGGGGTCGAGATCAACCAAGGAAGTGCTGGTGGAGCCCAGGGGGCTCGAACCCATAACCCCTGCCTTGCAAAGGCGGCTCGGCTCCGTGGCCGGTTGCCGATCAATCTCGGCGATTGCCGTTGGAGTCAACGACCTTACTGTCTTGTACCGACGGCTGTCGATCATTGTCGCGCGTCTTGCTGACTTATTGCTGACGCTCCGAGGAGTCGGCCCGAGGCGACCCAGCCATCGCGGGTGCCGTTAAGAGCGTGTCTCGGGTGGCGGTTGGGTGGCCTGGTCTGGTAGATCGTTTCTACTGTGGACGAGCGGTTGATCCTGCAATGGGTGCCTGACGAGTTGTAGGACCTGGCCGGTCCGTTGATCCCACCACCGTCTCGCCGTCCGCAGGGTGGAGGCACGCCGCCGATCGACGCGCGGGCGGTGTTCGCCGCGATCGTGTACGTGTTGACCACCGGCTGCGCGTGGCGGCACCTGCCACCCGGGTTCGGAGTCTCCAAGGCCACCGCGCACCGCCGGTTCGTCGCGTGGACCAGAGCGGGCCTCTGGCGCAGGCTGCACGTCGCCGCCTTGGACCAGTTGGGCGCGCAGGGGTTGATCGACTGGTCTCGTGCTACCGCCGACGCCGCGTACGTGCGGGCGAAAAGGGGGGCGCTCTGACCGGTCCGAGTCCGGTCGACCGAGGCAAGCCCGGCAGCAAGATCCACGCCCTGTCCGAGCGCGGCGGGCTCCCGCTGTCTGTCGGCGTGTCCGCCGCGAACACCCACGACAGCCGCTGCCTGGAGTCTCTCGTTCAGGCCATCCCCGCCGTCAAGTCCCAGCGCGGGCCCCGCCGACGACGCCCGAACAAACTGCACGCCGACAAGGGATACGACTACCCGCACCTACGCCGCATGCTCCGCGCCCGCGGCATCCGACCCCGCATCGCCCGCCGCGGCATCGAATCCCCCCACCGCCTTGGCCGACACCGATGGGTCATCGAGCGGACCTTCGCCTGGCTCACCGGCTACCGCCGGCTGACCATCCGCTACGAACGCGACCCCGGCCTGTACTGCGCATTCGTCACCCTCGCTGCCGCCCTGACCTGCCACAAGCGCTACCTCAAACTCACCACCTGAGACACGCTCTAAGTGCTCTCAGACACCGCCCTCCATGTCAACCTTTCCCCGTGCCGGAGCCGGCACGACGATGGCCCCGGCGTGGAGCGCCGGGGCCATCGAGCGAGCCCATCTCATCGCGATGGGTACTGGTCATCAGCTCCCGGAATCTGGCCACAGGTACAGGTCGTGCCACAGTCCTTGACCGTCAATCTCCAACTGCTGGCTGCTGCCCGAGAGGCTGGGCGGGCCGGCGTAAGTGCCGGTGAGCGTGTAAATGCCCGGGTCAATGGCGAACTGGAAGCTGCCGTCCGGGCCAGTAACAACTTCGATCCCGACCGGGTCCAGCCGGATCGTCGCCCCCGCCACCGGCAGCCAGGTGTTCATGTCGAGCGCCTGGCCCCTGAGGCTCCACAGGACGGACACCGTGAAGGATCCCTGGTTCATGGGACTGAGCCGGCCTTGGCGGTCGACTGCCACCGCGTACACCGGACGCTGACCGCTCACGTTGCCGACGTCGATCGTCACATTGGCCGCGCCATCAGGCCCCGCCGCGACGACGCTGCCCAGGTCGGTGCCGCCAACGCTGTACCGGTAGCTGGTCACCGAGGTGTCGCCGTTCGCGTCGAACCTGATGGCAAGCTGGCCGCCTTCGACCACGCTGTCCCCATTCGGGAAGCTGATCGCCGGCTGGAGGGGCGCCTTGGTCTTGACCGACCGCGTGACGGCCGCGGACGCGGGCGGCGCCAGCAGCGTCGCACCGGCGGCCAACAGCACCAGCGACGCAGTCATCGCAATGAGCCCACGGCGAGTAAGACGGGTGAGCGCACCCGAGGTTGATCCGATTAACATTCAAACCCCCGAATTATCAGAATGTCATAGCGTGGTCAAGTTAGTCGGCAAGATGATATCCGTCAACATCTTTCCAGCCAGAAATGGCCTGCTGTTTCTTCGGGTGTTGCTGGTCGCCGTCGATCACTATTGTTCGGCCCTTGACGGCCCGGTCACGGCCCAGACGGCCCGGCGGCGGCCCCCTGAGCGGCCGTCGTCGGCATGTCACGCAGTCAACTTGGGAATCGGATTAATTCACTGTGCTGGGCGTGGCGGCGCTGGCTGGTAGTCAGTACAGGAGGCAAGGTCGGCCGGCGAAGCCGGGGTCATATAAACCACGGTTGCGTCGTCACTGCGCTTGTTGCGCGGCCACCTACGGCCCTCTGGGTCCTTTGCCTCGATCGCCCGAACACGGCTTACCACTTCCGCAGGACCGGCCTCCGCGAGTAGGTCTAGAAGGCTCGACCAGGTCAAGACGTCGAACATGCGAACGAGACGCGCGGCGCCATCAGTCAGGATGGCACACCTGCGAAGGCCACGCAGAGGCAAAGCCCCGGTCAGCGCCTCTCGCACGACGGTGGGGTCCGCCGCAGCCGCCCAAAAGCCCTCCGGCATATTGCGGGCCGCCAACTCTGCGTGCTTCATGCGAACCATCGCATCGTTCTTCTGCTGACCCGATGGCTTGACGAGCTGCCCGAGGCCACCACCGAGGACGTGGGCCGGGAGCTGGACCGCCTCGAACAGCAGGAGCAGCGCCAGCGCCGCCGCAACGGCGCGTAGCCGCCCTCGGGGTCCGCTAGGTCTAGCCCCACCACCCGCTAGACCTAGCGGCCCACACCCCGCCCCACCTGGCACCTATCCGTCTATCCCCACCACCACCCGGCAGCCAGCAACCCTGCTGGAACACCTGCGCGCAGTGTTCCAGCCAGGGCTAGGCGTCACCCATCGATCCGCCAGCGACACCGCCAACATCAACCGTCAGTAACCAAATCAAACGGCCGCAGCGGCCCGCCGAGGGTGCTAGCCCTAGCAGCCCGCCCTGCTAGCGCTAGCAGACGTGCTAGCAGCCAATCGCCAACCCCACCAGCGACCTAGCAACTAGCAGCCCACCAGTGACAACACCCCGAACCCCGCCAGAACGCGAACCGAAACCCCCACAAGCCCTGCTAGCTATCTCACCAACGAAGGCCACAACAAGTAACGCACCGTCACGCCTATAAGGAGATTCAGAACCGTGGGACACATCGTCAAGACGCCCGCCGGCACCTTTCGCGCCAACTGGCGCGACCCGTCCGGCCGACAGAAGGCCAAGACCTTTCGAACGCGCAAGGAAGCCGCTGCGCAACTCGCCGCGACCGAGACGACCGTGGCTCAGGGGACGTACGTCGACCCCACGGCCGGCAAGACGCGGTTTGGTGCGTACGCCGAACGCTGGCTTGCCTCGCGTTCGGTGGAGGCAACCACGCTGGCCGCATGGAACTCGCGTCTGCGCGCTCGCCTGTTGCCGCAGTGGGCATCGTGGCCGGTCGGCCGGATTGACCATCTGGCGGTTCAGGAGTGGGTTACGCGCCTCGGGCGGGAGCTTTCGCCGGCCACCGTCGCGTCGTGTCACTCGCTGCTTTCGTCCGTCATGGCATCGGCTGTGCGTAGCCGGCTGATCGCGTTCAACCCTTGCGAGGGCGTTCGCCTACCGGCCCAGCGCAAGCGCGCGAGTGGGCAGCTCATGCTCACGCTCGACCAGGTGACGGAGCTACTTCTCCCGAGCACGCCCGAATGGCACCGCCCGGTCGTCGCTGCTGCCGCTGGTGCCGGGCTGCGGTGGGGTGAGTGCCTCGGGCTGCGGTGGGCGGACCTCGACCTGCCCGACGACGAGGACCAGGACGCGACGCTGACCGTTCGGCGCGTCGTGATCGAGGTCAACGGGCACCCGGCGGACAAGCCGTACCCGAAGACGGCCCAGAGCCGCCGCGTGGTCCCCGTGCCGTCGTTTCTGCGCGCCGAGCTGGTGCGCCACCGCGACCGGGTAGACGCTGACGCGGCCGATCGGGTCTTCACCAACCGATCAGGTGACCCAATGTTGCGGAGCAACTTCCGGCGCCAGGTGTGGCGGCCCGCGCTGGTTCGCGCCGGACTGCTCGGTGCGGTGACGGAGACGGGGCCGGACCGGTTCCGGGCCACCTGGCGCGACAAGGAAGGCGCGGAGTGGTCAGCCGAGTTCACGACCGAGCGGGACGCGGTGGCACATGTGGCGGTCAAGGCGGCTGGCGGGCTGAGGTTCCACGACCTGCGGCACGGGTACGCGACGTGGCTCATCTCCAACGGCGTACCGGTGAACGTCGTCCAGGCGGTCATGGGGCACGAGCAGGCGTCGACCACGCTCAACCGCTACACGCATACTCCGGCCGACTTTCACCGGCTTGGGCGAGGGGTTTTCGCGGACTCTGCTGACGACTCGCTGACGACCGATGATGGTCGTCGATCCGACAACGAGGAACCGGCGGAGGGAGATGCCTCGTGACCTGCACGAGAGCTGAGTGGAGCCCAGGGGACTCGAACCCCTAACCCCTGCCTTGCAAAGGCAGTGCTCTGCCAGTTGAGCTAGGGCCCCCGGGGCGGACGATGCCACCGGTGCCGGCAGTGCCAGCGGGATCAGCGCAGGTCGGGCGCGGTGGTCGCCTCGTGCCAGAGGGCGCGCTCGTCGTTGGAAGCCTTGACCTTCCTGGCCACCACGGCTGCCACACCGACGATGCCGGCCAGGATCAGAAGCTTCTTGAACATGGGGCCTACCCCTCGTGCTCGACTGCCGTCGGACGATGTGCGGTGGGGCTAGCTGGAATCGAACCAGCGACCTCAGAGTTATCAGCTCTGCGCTCTAACCGACTGAGCTATAGCCCCGCGTGGCGACGAGCAAGGTTAACCCATCCGTCCGTCCGGCCCCAAATCGGGGGCCGGCGCGAGTTCCGGGCGTTGCCGTCGCCTCTGAACCTACCGGAGGCTTCGCGTCCGGCCCAGCCGATTACGCCGCCCGTACGGCCCGCCGAGACGCCCCGTGACGTCCCTGGGATGCACGAAAGCCGGGGCCCCGCGTTCGGCGGTGCCCCGGCTTCCGAGGTGGTTCAGTCGCGCTCGGCGAGGGTCAGCTCGATGCCGCCGACCAGGTCCGCGCAGACGTTGTAGACGAACGCCCCGAGCGTGGCGAGCGCCGTGAACAGCACGACGTTGACCAGGCCGATCAGCGCCGAGCTGAGGATCACGCCCTTGGCGGTGATCTGGAAGCCGCTGGTGCTCTGGCCGCCGCCCGCGCTGACCAGGTCGGTCAGGCTGTCGTTGACGCTGGTGAACACGCCCATCGCGTCGAGGGCCAGGTAAAGCACCGAGGTGGCCACCACCACGACGATGAAGAGCACCACCGAGACCGCGAACGCGAACTTCATGACGGACCAGGGGTCGATCCGCTTGAGGTTCAGCCGGGCCCGGCGCGGTCCGCGCGACGCGGCCGAGCTGACCGACGTACGCGCGGCGCGTACCGCATCACCCACGCGTGCCGCCCCGACGGCGGCGGCGCCGCCGATCCCCGGCGGCAGGCCACCCCCGTTGGCCGGGCGGCCTGCTCCGGTCGGCCGGGCGCCGTCCGGCTGCGGCTTCGCGGTGCCCGTGACGCGGGGCTGGGTGCCGGTGGCGCCCGTGACCCGCGGCTGTGTCCCGGTGGTGCCGGTCGACTGGCCGGCACCGACCTTCAGCGGCTGGGTCGTCGTCGGTGTGGCGGCGGCCGGCTTGGCGGCGGGGGCCGGCTTGTCGACCCCCACCGTCTCGGTCCTGTCCGCGGCGTCCCCGTCCTCGGAGGGCTTGTCCGGAGGTGGTGTCATTCCGGGGGCCCGGGTGAATTTCGGGGCAGGCGCGTCGGCGGGGACGGTGGCCCGACCCACGGCCGCGCGGCCGGTCGCTGGTGTGCCGCTCTTCGCGGCCTCCTCGTCGACCGGGGTGGCCGAGGTCCCCGTGTTCCCCGACTTCGCCTGTGTCTCCGTCATTCAACTAGTCCTGTTCGTCAGGCTCGTCGGCATTGCGAGCAATCGCCACGATAGTCACGCCATCCGGAAGGTCCATCAGCTTGACCCCCATTGTGTTCCGGTCACGCGTGCGGCGTACAGGCTTCACCGGAGTCCGGATGACACCACCGTTGCTGGTGATCGCGAACAGCTCGTCGTCCGGGTCGATCACCACCGCGCCGACCAGACCACCGCGCCGCTCGGTGATCTTCGCAGTCAGCACGCCCTTACCTCCCCGGCCCTGCACGGGGTATTCCTCGATCGGGGTGCGTTTCGCGTATCCCCCGTTCGTGGCCACCAGGACGTCCAGCCCTTCGCGGACGACCTCCATGGCCAGCAGGACGTCGTCCTCGCTGAAGCGCATGCCGATCACGCCCGAGGTGGCCCGCCCCATCGGGCGCAGCGCCTCGTCGCTGGCGTTGAACCGGATCGCCTGCGCGTTCTTCGAGACCAGCAGCAGATCCTCCTCCGGCGCGACGAGCGCCGCCCCGACCAGCTCGTCCTCGTCGCGCAGGTTGATCGCGATGATGCCGCCGGACCGGGGGGAGTCGAACTCCTCGAGCCGAGTCTTCTTCACCAGGCCGTTCTTCGTGGCAAGTACCAGGTAGGGGGCCACCTGGTAGTTCGGAATCTCGATGATCTGCGCGATCTGCTCGTCGGGCTGGAACGCGAGCAGGTTGGCCACGTGCTGGCCCTTGGCCACCCTACTGGCCTCGGGAAGCTCGTATGCCTTCGCCCGGTAGACGCGCCCCTTGTTGGTGAAGAAGAGCATCCAGTCGTGGGTCGAGCATACGAAGAAGTGGCTGACGATGTCGTCCTGCCGGAGCGTCGCCCCGCTGACGCCCTTGCCGCCGCGCCGCTGGGACCGGTAGAGATCCACCTTGGTCCGCTTCGCGTAGCCCGTGCGGGTGATCGTGACGACCACGTCCTCGCGGGCGATGAGGTCCTCCATGGAGACCTCGCCCTCGAACGGCACGATCTTGGTGCGCCGTTCGTCGCCCCACTTGGCGACGATCTCGCCCAGCTCCTCCGAGACGATCCTGCGCTGCCGCTCGGGCTTGGCGAGGATGTCCTTGAGGTCGGCGATCTCCAGCTCCAACTTGGCCAGGTCGTCGAGGATCCGCTGCCGCTCCAGCGCGGCGAGCCGGCGCAGCTGCATGTCGAGGATCGCGGTCGCCTGGATCTCGTCGATCTCCAGCAGCCGGATCAGGCCCTGCCGGGCGTCCTCGACGGTGGGCGAGCGCCGGATCAGGGCGATCACCTCGTCGAGGGCGTCCAGCGCCTTGGACAGACCGCGCAGGATGTGCGCCCGCTCCTCCGCCTTGCGCAGCCGGAACGCCGTCCGCCGGCGGATCACGTCGATCTGGTGCTCGACGTAGTAGCGAATGAACTGGGCCAGGTTGAGCGTGCGCGGCACCCCGTCGACCAGCGCCAGCATGTTGGCGCCGAAGGTCTCCTGGAGCTGGGTGTGCTTGTAGAGGTTGTTCAGCACCACCTTGGCGACCGCGTCGCGCTTGAGCACGAGCACGATCCGCATGCCGGTACGCCCGGAGGACTCGTCGCGGATGTCGGCGATGCCGGCGAGCTTGCCCTCCTTGATCAGCTCGGCGATCCGCTCGGCCAGGTTGTCCGGGTTCACCTGGTAGGGCAGCTCGCTGACGACCAGGCAGGGGCGGCCCCGCTTGTCCTCCTCGACCTCCACCACGGCCCGCATCCGGATCGACCCGCGCCCGGTGCGGTACGCGTCCTGGATCGCCTGCGTGCCCACGATCAGGCCGTGGGTGGGGAAGTCGGGCCCCTTGACGATCTCCAGCAGCGCGTCGAGGGTGGTGGCCTCGTCCTCCTCCGGGTGCTCCAGGCACCACTGCACGGCCGCGCCGATCTCGCGCAGGTTGTGCGGCGGAATCTTGGTGGCCATGCCGACCGCGATGCCTTCGGAGCCGTTGACGAGGAGGTTCGGAATCCGCGACGGCAGGATGGTGGGCTCCTTGGCCCGGCCGTCGTAGTTGTCCTGGAGGTCGACGGTGTCCTCGTCGATGTCCCGCAGCATCTCCATGGCCAGCGGGTCGAGCTTGCACTCGGTGTAGCGCATGGCGGCGGCCGGGTCGTTGCCCGGCGAGCCGAAGTTGCCGTTGCCGTCGACCAGCGGGTAGCGCAGCGACCAGGGCTGCGCCATCCGGACCAGGGCGTCGTAGATCGCCGAGTCGCCGTGCGGGTGGAACTGGCCCATCACGTCGCCGACCACGCGGGAGCACTTCACGTAGCCCCGGTCCGGCCGGTAGCCGGAGTCGAACATGGCGTAGAGGATCTTGCGGTGGACCGGCTTGAGCCCGTCCCGGACGTCCGGCAGCGCCCGCCCGACGATGACGCTCATCGCGTAGTCGAGGTAGGAGCGCTGCATCTCCACCTCGAGCCCGACCGGTTCGATGCGGTCGTGCGCGACGACGGCGGCGATGGTCTCGGGAACCTCGGGCTCGTTCGGTGTGGACTCGGGGATATCGGTCACTGTTAACCCTTATCAGACTCAGAGTCGTTTTCGTGCTGTGGATAACGGCTGTGGATACCGGCCGCGCTGTGGATAACTCTGTGGATCGGCGGGCTGGCCGGTGGACGACCGGCCGGCCCGCCGAGATCCATCAGATGTCCAGGAAACGGACGTCCTTGGCGTTGCGCTGGATGAACGAGCGGCGCGCCTCGACGTCCTCACCCATCAGCACGCTGAACAACTCGTCGGCGGTGGCCGCGTCGTCGAGCGTGACCTGACGCAGCGTACGCGTCGCCGGGTTCATCGTGGTCTCCCACAGTTCGGGGTAGTTCATCTCGCCGAGGCCCTTGAAGCGCTGGATATCGTCCGGCTTCGCGTTCGGCTTCTTCTGCTGGCGCAGCGCGATCAGGCCGTCCCGCTCGCGGTCCGAGTACGCGTACTGCGCGTCGTCGCCCCGCTTGTTCCACTTGATCTTGTAGAGCGGCGGGGCGGCCAGGTAGACGTGCCCCATCTCGACCAGCGGGCGCATGAAGCGGAACAGCAGCGTGAGCAGCAACGTCTGGATGTGCTGGCCGTCGACGTCGGCGTCGGCCATCAGCACCACCTTGTGGTAGCGCAGCTTCTCCATGTCGAAGTCGTCGTGGATGCCGGTGCCCAACGCGGTGATCAGCGCCTGGACCTCGTTGTTCTTGAGCACCCGGTCGATCCGGGCCTTCTCCACGTTGAGGATCTTGCCCCGGATCGGCAAGATCGCCTGGGTACGCGGGTCGCGCCCCTGCTTGGCCGAGCCGCCGGCCGAGTCGCCCTCGACGATGAAGACCTCGGACTCGCGCGGGTCGGTGGACTGGCAGTCGGCCAGCTTGCCCGGCATCGAGCCGGACTCCAGCAGGGACTTGCGCCGGGCCAGCTTGCGCGCCTGCTGCGCGGCGATCCGGGCCCGGGCGGCCTGGGACGCCTTCTGGATGATGATCTTCGCCTCGGCCGGGTTGCGGTCGAACCAGTCGACCAGCCACTCGTTGCAGACCCGCTGCACGAAGCTCTTCACCGGGGTGTTGCCCAGCTTGGTCTTGGTCTGGCCCTCGAACTGCGGGTTGGCCAGCTTGACCGAGATGATGGCGGCCAGGCCCTCGCGGATGTCCTCGCCGGAGAGCTTCTCGTCGCCCTTGAGCAGCTTCTTGTCGGTGCCGTACCGGTTGACGACGCTGGTCAACGCGGACCGGAAACCCTCCTCGTGGGTGCCGCCCTCGTGGGTGTTGATCGTGTTGGCGAAGGTGTAGACCGACTCGCCGTACGACTCGTTCCACTGCATGGCGATCTCGACCGACATGCCATCCTCCTCGGCGCCGAACTCGACCACGGTCTTGTGGATCGGGTTCTTCGAGGCGTTGAGGTGCCGGACGAAGTCGGCGATACCGCCCTGGTAGCAGAAGGTGACCTCGCGCGGCTTGCCCTCCTCGCCCTCCGGGACCCGCTCGTCGAGCAGGTGGATGGTGAGGCCCCGGTTGAGGAAGGCCATCTCCTGGAGGCGCCGGTAGATGGTCTGGAAGTCGAAGTCGACCGTCTCGAACACGTCGGCGTCGGGCCAGAAGGCGACCGCGGAGCCGGTGCGGTCGGTCGACTCGCCCTTCTCCAGCGGGGTCGGCTTGGAGTTGTGGTACTGCTGCCGCCAGACGAAGCCGGACTTGTGGATCTCCACGGCCATCTTCGTGGAGAGGGCGTTCACCACGGAGACGCCGACGCCGTGCAGACCGCCGGAGACGGCGTACGCCTTGCCGTCGAACTTGCCGCCCGCGTGCAGCACGGTCAGCGCGACCTCGACACCCGGCTTCTTCAGCTTCGGGTGCAGGTCGACCGGGAAGCCCCGGCCGTTGTCGGTGACCCGGACCCCGCCGTCGGCGAGCAGCACCACGTCGATGGTGTCGCAGTGGCCGGCCAGCGCCTCGTCCACCGCGTTGTCGACGACCTCCCACACCAGGTGGTGCAGACCGCGCTCACCGGTCGACCCGATGTACATACCGGGGCGCTTCCGGACCGCCTCCAGCCCTTCGAGAACGGTGATCGACCCGGCGCCGTACTCCTGCTTGTCCTGCGCTGCCACCCTCGGCCACTTTCTCGCGCCGTCCGCGCCTGGTGGCGCGTCGGGCGCGGGTTCGGCGGACAGGACGCGACGTCGACGCGCAGACCGGCACCGGAGACAATTCCGGGGTACGGGTCGAACGCGCCGGTCGCCGCGGTTGCCCGCGGATCGCGATCGGCTCGACCCGACGTGGACGATGATCGCGGGCCCGCTCCGGGCCCGTGTCTCGTCGCTCCGCACCGGGTCTTCGTCTCGGGGTCAATCTTACTGTGCGCGGGCGACAGAACCACCACTCGGCACCCCTGCGAGGCGGCTGAGACCGACGTAGCCGGCCGAACCGCGCCGCCCGCGACTCCCCCTACACGCCAGGGGGCGATCGGGGGCGCCGCCGCCTGACGATCGGTGCCGGTCGGACGGGTGGGAACGCCACCGCCGCCACGCCGTCGGCCCGGCCTTGATCTTTTCCGGCCGGAACCGGACGATCGAGCCGATACGAACTACCCGTGCTCTCGAAGAGGTGACGCCAGATGGGGCTGGACAACGTCGCGGTGCATTGGCCGCGGACCGGCCGCTTCTACGACCCGGTCGCGCCGGCCGAGTTCGTCGACTTCGGCGACATCGTCGACATGCCCCGCATCTCCGCGCCCACCGCGGCGCTCGCCGAGCTGATCGCCAAGACCGGCACCGTGCGGGCGACCGCGTACACCGAACTGGTGGACCTGCTGCTCGGCCTGGAGGGTGTGCTCTACGCCACGGACGCGGCGGCCGAGGACGAGGATCCGGTGATCGATCCCGACGGCTGCGCCTGGATCGCCGGCGGCATCGAGCGGTTCGTGACGGGCCACCGCCCGCACGGCGAAGCCGTCACCTTCGACTCGGTGAGCCAGGTGCTGCGCTCGCTGCTCGCCGACGGGCGGCTGGCCGAACAGCAGCTGCGCTGGCTCGACAGCCGCCTGGACGCGCTGCGCGACGAGAGCGGCGAGCCGCCACAGTGGAACTTCACCTGCGCCGAGCTGGCCGTGCTGGCCGCCTTCTACCGGCGCTGCGCCGACCGCGGCTTCGCCGTCTACGCCGACGCCTGACCCCCCGCGGCGGAACCGCCCGCGCGGTTGGCGGCGTCGATGACCCGGGTCAGCACGGCGTGCAGGTGGCGCAGGTCCTCCACCGGCATGCCGAGCCGTTCGACGATCGCGGGCGGGATCTGCTCGGCGCGCTCCCGCAGGGCCTCGCCGGCGGCGGTCAGCGTCACCGCGAGGCTCCGCTCGTCGGCGGGATCGCGCTCGCGCCGGACGTAGCCGGTCGCCTCCAGCCGCTTGAGCAGGGGCGACAGGGTGCCCGGATCGAGCTGGAGCAGGCGGCTGAGGTCGCGTACGGACAGCGGCGCGTGCTGCCAGAGCGCGAGCATCACCAGGTACTGCGGGTGGGTCAGCCCCATCGGCTCCAGCAGTGGCCGGTAGACGGCGACCACGCCGCGCGCGGCGACGGAGAGCGCGAAGCACACCTGCTGTTCCAGCGCCAGGGGATCCCCGTCGAGCTGGTCGGTCACGGGCGGACCTCCTCCTCGTCGTTGCGAGCGTACCAATGATTGGTGTACCAATGGTTTGTACGCCAATCATCCACCGCGCACCGGAGGTCAGGCGATGACCGAGGAGAAGCCCACCCCGAAGGCCCCCGGCGAGGGCGGACGCCTGATGGCCTGGGCGTTCCGGCGCCTCGCGGGCCCGCCGGAGGTGCAGGGCGCGGTGCAGGGCGGCTCGAGCCACGCCCGGGAGGCGTGGAAGCAGGACCTGGAGCGACGCAAGCAGTGGAGCCGCGAGCAGCGGGAACGCAGGCGCGCCGAGCGGGAGGCCCGCCGCGAGGGGCACTGACCGTCAGCCGTAGGTGTCGCGCGGGCCGCGACCACGGACCCGGCGCGGGCCCTTCGACCAGGACGGCGCGGCGGGGCCGTGGATGTGCAGCTTGCGCACCACGTTGTGGCCGACCTCGCTGGCGATCTGCTTGAGCAGCGAGCCGGCCAGCAGCCGCAGCTGGGTGGCCCACGCGGTCGAGCGGGCCTCCACGGTCAGCTCGCCGTCCTCCAGCTTCACCGGACGGCTGTGCTGGGCCACCTCCGGGCCGACCACCCGCTCCCAGGCGCCGAACACCGTCGCCTCGGCCGCCGGCTGCTGCCAGCCACGCGCCTTGACGAGCCGGTTGAGCACCGCGCCGAGCGGCTGCGGATCTCGCGGGTCCGGCCCCGGGCCGGAGTATCCGCGCAGACGCCGCTGGCCGCCCTCGCCGTCGCCGCCCCCTCCCGGGGTACGCCGACGCGTGCGGGCCGCCGACTCCCGGCGGGCCCTCGCCGCGTCCAGCACCGCCCGCGCCAGTTCCGGGCCGCTCGCCCCGGCCGCCGCGTCGCCACCCGCCGCGTCGCCGACGTCCCCGCCGGTCGTTCCGCCGCCACGGCCCGGGCCGAGACGGGCCGGGGGAAGCTGCTCATCCGACACGTCGCACCGTCCCCTCGCCCACGGCGTACCGGGTGCCGCGCAGGGACACCGGCACGTCCTCGTCGACCGCACAGGTCACCAGCAGCTGACTCGCCCCGCCCACCAGCTCCGCCAGCCGCTCCCGACGCCCGGCGTCCAGCTCGGCGAAGACGTCGTCGAGCACCAGCACCGGCTCGATGCCGTCGGAGCGGAGCAGGTCGTAGCCGGCCAGCCGCAGGGCCAGGGCGTACGACCAGGACTCGCCGTGGCTGGCGTACCCCTTGGCGGGCAGCGGGCCCAGCGTCAGCGCCAGCTCGTCGCGGTGCGGGCCGACCAGGGTGGTGCCCCGCTCGATCTCGGCGCCGCGGGACTCGACGAGCGCGGCGGTCAGCGCCTCCGTCAGCGCCTCCCGGTCGGTGGTGGGCTCCGCCAGCTCCACCGACGGCCGGTACGCGATCCCGGCGGCTCCCCGTCCCGCCGCCACCGCGTCGTACGCCTTCGTCACGTGCGGCCCCAGCGCGGCGACCAGTTCCAGCCGGCCGGCGAGCAGCTCGGCGCCGTGTCGGGCCAGGTGCGTGTCCCAGACCGCCAGGGTCGACAGGTCCCCGCCCCGCGACCCGCCCGTCTTGCGGGCCAGGTACGCGGTGCGCAGCAACGCGTTGCGCTGCTTGACCACCCGCTCGTAGTCGGCCCGCACCCCGGCGTACCGGGGCTGGCGGCTGACCAGCAGGTCGTCGAGGTAGCGGCGGCGCTCGGCCGGGTCGCCCCGGACGAGTTCCAGGTCCTCCGGAGCGAACAGCACGAGCCGGAGCGCGCCGAGCACGTCCCGCGCCCGGCGGGCCGGCGACCGCCCCAGCCGGGCCCGGTTGGCCTTGCCCGGAACGATCTCCAGCTCCACCAGCAGCTCGCGACCCTCGTGCACGACCGCGCAGCGGATCACCGCCGAGGACGCGCCCATCCGGACGAGGGGGGCGTCCGTGGCGACCCGGTGCGAATCCAGGGTCGCCACGTAGCCCAGCGCCTCGACCAGGTTCGTCTTGCCGACGCCGTTGGCGCCGGTCAGGACGTTCGCCCCCGGCTCCAGGTCCACGCCGACCCGCTCGTACGAGCGGAAGTCGACCAGTTCGAGCCGGCGGACGTACACAGGTGCGTGGATGCCGGTCAGCGCTTGCGGACCGCATGCCCGCCGAACTGCTGACGCAGCGCGGCGACGGCCTTCATGGCCGGCGAGTCGTCCTGGCGGGAGGCGAAGCGGGCGAAGAGCGAGGCGGTGATCACGTTCAGCGGCACGGCCAGCCGGACCGCCTCGTCGACCGTCCACCGGCCCTCGCCCGTGTCCTCCGTGTAGCCGCTCAGCTCGGCCAGCTCCGGGTCCTCGTCGAGGGCCCGGTCCAGCAGGTCGAGCAGCCAGGAGCGGACCACGGTGCCCTCGCGCCAGGACTTGAACACCCCCGGCACGTTGGTGACCAGCTCGGACTTGGCCAGCAGCTCGTAGCCCTCGGCGTAGGCGTGCATCAGGCCGTACTCGATGCCGTTGTGCACCATCTTGGCGTAGTGCCCGGCGCCGACCGGCCCGGCGTGCACGAAGCCGAACTCGCCCTCGGGCTTCAGCGACTCGAAGATCGGCATGAGCCGGTCGACGTGCTCCTGGGCGCCGCCGACCATCAGCGCGTAGCCGTTCTGCCGCCCCCAGACGCCGCCGGAGACGCCGACGTCGAGGTAGCCGATGCCGCGCTCGTTCAGCCGCTCGGCGCGGGGCGCGTCGTCGCTGAAGCGGGAGTTGCCACCGTCGATGATGATGTCGCCCTCGCCGAGGACGTCGGCGAGCTCGTCGATGGTCGCGTCGGTGACGCCGGCGGGGACCATGACCCAGATCGCGCGGGGCGACTCCAGCTTCTCCGCCAGCTCCGCCAGGGTCGCGACATCGGTCAGCTCCGCGTTGTGGTCGAAGCCGACCACCTCGTGCCCGGCGGCGCGCAACCGCTCGCGCATGTTGCCGCCCATCCGGCCGAGCCCTACCAGGCCGAGCTGCATGTCTTCCTACCTCCGTGCGTCGGGGTCTTCTCGGGGTGCGATCAGCGGGAGACGCGGATCGGCATGATGAGGTATCGGTACCCGGGGATGACCTCGCCATCCTCACCGGCGGGCGAAATCACCGCGGGCTTGAAGGCGTCGACGAACGAGAGCACGGCGAACTGGGCCCCCAGGTTGGTCAGGCCGTCGATCAGGTACTGGGGGTTGAAGCCGATGGTCAGCGGGTCACCGGTGAAGGTGGCCTCCATCGCCTCGCTGGCCCGCGCCTCCTCGGTGCCGCCGGCCTCGACCACCAGGCCGTCGGCGCTGAAGCTGAGCAGCACCGGGGTGGTCCGCTCGGCGACCAGGGCGACCCGCTTGACGACCTCGATCAGGGTGCTGACGGGCACCCGCGCCTCGGCGTTGTGGGTGGCCGGGAAGAGCGAGCGCACCGGCGGGTAGTTCGCTCCGTCGAGCAGCCGGCTGGTGGTGCGCCGCGTGCCGCCGGCGAAGCCGATCATCCCCTCGCCGGCCGCGCCCTGGGAGAGCGCCATGGTGACCTGGCCACCGATCGGGCCGAGGGCCTTGGCGGTGTCGTGCAGGGTCCGGGCCGGCACGAGGGCGTTGATGCTCACCTCGGGGTCGTCCGGGTTCCACTCCATCTCGCGCAGGGCCAGCCGGTAGCGGTCGGTGGCGAGCATGGCCAGCGTCCCGCCGGAGAGCTCGAGGCGTACGCCGGTCATCATCGGCAGCGTCTCGTCGCGGCCGGCGGCGACGGCGACCTGGGCGACCGCGGCGGCGAAGGCGGCCGCGTCGACGGTGCCGGTGCTCTCGGGCATCTCCGGCAGGGACGGGTAGTCCTCGACCGGCATGGTGGGCAGGGTGAACCGGGCGCTGCCGCAGACCAGTTCGAGGTGGGCGCCGACGGCGGCGATGTCCACCGGCTTGGCGGGCAGCGCCTTGGTGATCTCGGCCAGCAGCCGGCCGGAGACCAGGGCGGCGCCGTCGGCGTCCCCCTGCACCTCGACGGTGACCTGGCTGGAGACCTCGTAGTCGAAGCCCGAAACCTGCAGGTTGCCGTCGGTGACGCGCAGCATCACGCCGGCGAGCACCGGTACGGACGGCCGGTTGGGCAGGCTCTTCGCGGTCCAGGCCACGGCCTCGGCGAGCGCGTCGCGCTCCACTCGGAACTTCATCAATGCCTCCGCGTCGACGTCAGCGACAACTCTCTCATGCCGACCGCTGCCTACCGACCCGCCTGTCCGTGCGGGTACCCATCGCACCTTAGGGCGCGTGGGCATCGGCTGTGCGCCCGACCCCGTGGACTTCCCCGGTGCCGGCCAGCCGTCCACGGCGGCGTTCCGGCCGATCCACAGGAAGTCCAACGGTGATGATTGGTTTTTGTTGTCTTAGAAGAGATAACTCGTCATCTTCATCGCACCTGTGCAAACTGTGGAGAACCCGCGTCTGCGCAGCTCAGACACGTTATCCACCGGTGGTTTACCTGTGGAGAACCCGGGGTACAACTCGTGTCCCGGTCCACAGGCGGCCGGCGCCCCCAGGTTGTCCACCGTTATCCACCGGTTATCCACCGGTAATCCACCGACTTTCTCCCCAGTCCTGTGGACAGGCGGAAGCCGTGCGGAGGGCGTCATCCCCAGAACCTTCAACAGGTTCCCCACAGGCCGACCGTCGTCGGTGGACAACCAGCGGGTTGTCCCCAGGCGTCCACAGGCTTGTCCCCAGGGTTTTTCCACAACCTGTGGGTAACCGGGCCGTGGACGGACGGTAGTTTTCCACAGCCGGTGGACAACGGGCTGTGGACAACGATCCGGGCGGTGGACGGACACGGCTCGGATCCTGTGGTCTCCACCATGTCGAGGGTCAAGCCGGACCGGCTGTGGAGAACGAAAAACGCCCGGCCGACTGGTCCGGCCGGGCGCGTCCCTCGCCCCTCTCCGCCGCGAGCGGGCGGGCGTACGCGACGACGACTCCGGTTCGGCGCGGCCGTCGCCGCGCCGACCTGAAGCCGTCGCTCAGGTGTTCTGCTTGATCCGGTTGGTCAGCTCCGCGATCTGGTTGTAGAGCGACCGGCGCTCGGCCATCTGCTGGCGGATCTTGCGGTCGGCGTGCATCACGGTGGTGTGGTCCCGGCCGCCGAAGGCCTGCCCGATGCGGGGCAGCGACAGGTCGGTCAGCTCCCGGCACAGGTACATGGCCACCTGGCGGGCGTTCACCAGCACCCGGGAGCGGGAGTGGCCGCGCAGGTCCTCCAGGCTCACCCCGAAGTAGTCGGCGGTGGAGACCATGATCTGGTCGGCGGTGATCTCCGGCCCGGTGCCGTCCGGGATGAAGTCCCGCAGCACCTCCTCCGCCAGCGACAGCTCGACCGTGGAGCGGGTCAGGCTGGCGAACGCCGTGACCCGGATCAGCGCGCCCTCCAGCTCCCGGATCGAGTTCGACACCCGCGAGGCGATGAACTCCAGCACGTCCGGCGGGGCGTAGAGGCGCTCCTGCGCCGCCTTCTTCTGCAGGATCGCGATCCGGGTCTCCAGGTCCGGCGGCTGGATGTCGGCGAGCAGCCCCCACTCGAAGCGGGTACGCAGCCGGTCCTCCAGCGTCGCGAGCTGCTTCGGCGACCGGTCGGAGGTGATCACGATCTGCTTGTTGGCGTTGTGCAGCGTGTTGAACGTGTGGAAGAACTCCTCCTGCGTGCGCTCGCGGTTCTCCAGGAACTGGATGTCGTCGATCAGCAGGATGTCGACGTCGCGGTAGCGCCGCTGGAACGCACTGGTCTTGTCGTCCCGGAGCGAGTTGATGAAGTCGTTCGTGAACTCCTCGGTCGAGACGTACCGGACCGAGCGCGCGTTGCCCAGCGTCGTGGCGTAGTGCCCGATGGCGTGCAGCAGGTGCGTCTTGCCCAGCCCCGAGCTGCCGTAGATGAACAGCGGGTTGTACGCCTTCGCCGGCGACTCGGCGACCGCGACGCTCGCCGCGTGGGCGAAGCGGTTGGACGAGCCGATGACGAACGTCTCGAACATGTACTTCGGGTTGAGCCGGTTGCCGCCGCTGTCGGCGCCGGGCATGCGGCGGTCGTCCCGGCCACCGGGCCGGTGATCCGCGCCACCGCGTCCGGGCCCGTTGTCGGTGCCGGTGTCGCGGGGCAGGGCCCGGATCACGTGCTGGTCCCGGGGGGAGACGGCGTCCTCGCGGTAGCGCGGCTCGTACCCCCGGTTGTCGGCGGTCGGCGGGTCCAGCCGGGCGGCCTGCTCGTCGTAGCCCCGGCGCTCGGCCGGGTGCCGCAGCGGTGCCGACCGGTCGGGGCGCGGCGGCTCGGCGAAGGCGGTGCTGAACAGGGCCTCCTGCCCGCCCCGCTCGCCCGGCCGGTGCCCGTCGTCGCCCGGGGCCGGGGACGACGCGTCGGTCCGCCGCTGGGGGTGCGCCTGCTCGGGGATGAGCGGCGGCGGCCCGGCGTCGAGGGCCCCGCCGTCGCGCTGCCCGGTCATCCCGTCGTAGCCCGCGTCGTAGCCGAGCGGCCCGCCGTCGTGGTCGGCCGGCCCGGGCTCGGGAACGCTGCGGTAGACGGTCCCCGCCGGACGGCCGGAGCCGTCCTCGGGCACGCGCACGGTCACCGCGACCTGGATCGGCCGGCCCAGCCGACGGGTGAGCGCGTCCGTGATCGCCGGGCGCAGGCGGGACTCGATCACGTCCCGGGTGAAGGCGTCCGGGACGGAGAGCAGGGCGGTGTCCTCGACGATGGCCCGCAGTCGGGTCAGCCGCAGGTACGCGCGCTGCTGCGCGGAGATGATCTCGTCGGCGAGCTCGTCGGTCGTCGCTGTCCACACCGCGGCAAGGTCGGTCGTACCGGTCACCGTCGTGCCACCCCCCTCGCCTCTGCTCCGCCGACGCCGCCGGTCTTCTCCGGTCGGCCGTCCCGGGCCCGCCGCGTTCGCGCGGGTGGAACGACACCCACCGGACGACCGACCGGTCCTCGTCCACAAGTTATCCACAGCCTGTGTACGCACCGATTGTGGCCGCCCGCCGGATGCGGGTCGGACCTGCCCCCTGCCTGAACGGGCGCTGAAGCGGGTTCACCGTGCCGAACGATTCACTGCCTTGTCCGGTCTTGCCCGCCGGCGACGACCGGACCTTTCGACGCTGACCGCAATCGGGCACGGTAACAGCGTTGTCCGCGCGCCATCAACCGCCGACGCGCGGCGACCCTTGCCGACATCAGCGAAAACCGCCGCTTCGGTCGCCGGAGAGGCCCGGTGTCCGCCCTGCTGGGAGTGTTTGACGGTGGTTGCCGCCCTGCGTAGGCTGGAACGGCTGCTCTCTCGCCCTCTGCTAGGGTGATAGGTGCTTGCTGTCCGCGGGTGCTTCCCCGCATCGCCGAGGTTCCGCGCCGCCGGGCAGCACCGATCGGGGGCCACCGCCGAGGTGGCCTGGACCACCACACGATCCCGGCGACCCCTCGCCCGGGGCGTACGAAAACGGAGAGCCTGACGTGAGCAAGCGCACCTACCAGCCGAACAACCGCCGGCGCGCGAAGACCCACGGCTTCCGGCTGCGCATGCGCACCCGTGCCGGCCGCGCCATCCTTTCGACCCGTCGCTCCAAGGGCCGCGCCCGCCTGTCGGCCTGAGGCCGACCGGGTCAGGTCCGGGGGACGTGGGCAGTCGTGCTGGCGGCCGCACAGCGACTGCGGCGCAGCACTGACTTCGCCGCAGCGGTCCGGGGTGGTCGACGCGCCGGCCGTGGCGCGCTCGTCGTCCATCTGAGCCTGCCGACAACCCCCGATCCCGCGACAGCAACCTCGCCGGAGCCGGCGCGGAGCAGCGGTACGGAGCAACCCTCCGCACCAGCCCGCGCCGGCTTCGTCGTGTCCAAGGCCGTCGGGAACGCCGTGGTTCGCAACCGGGTCCGGCGTCGCCTGCGGCACCTGGTCCGCGAACGGCTGGCCGGTCTGCCCACGGGAAGCACCCTGGTCGTACGCGCGCTGCCCGCCGCGGCCGACGCGTCGTACCCACGACTCGGCGCCGATCTGGACGCGGCGATCGCCGCCGCGAAGGTGCCCCGCGGCCGGCGGTCCCGGTGACCAGCGGACCGACCGAGCCCCGGCCGACGACGGTCGGTGCCCGGGTGCTGAGCGGGCCGGTCATCGCGTACCGTCGGTGGATAAGTCCGGCTCTGCCGGCCCGCTGCCGGTTCTACCCGTCGTGCAGTGCCTACGCCCTGGAGGCGGTGGCGGTGCACGGCGCGATCCGGGGAGCTGGCCTGACGGCCCGGCGGTTGTTGCGCTGCCACCCCTTCCACCCAGGTGGACACGACCCGGTGCCGGAGCCGGGCGGCCGCCGCCGTGCCGATGTGACTGGAGCCTGAGAATTGAGTCTCGACTGGATCTACTACGCGATTTCGTGGATCCTGCTGGCCTGGCATGGGGCCTGGGACGCCATCGGGGTGCCGGACGCGGCGGTGATCGGCACCAACTGGGCCTGGATCCTCGCCATCGTCTTCCTGGTGGTCACCGTCCGGGTGATCCTCTTCCCGGTCTTCGTCAAGCAGATCAAGTCGCAGCGCGCGATGCAGGCGCTCCAGCCGCAGGTGAAGGCGCTGCAGGAGAAGCACAAGGGTGACCGGGAGACGCTCCAGAAGGAGATGATGGAGCTCTACCGGAAGGAAAAGGCCAACCCGCTCATGGGCTGCCTTCCGATGTTCCTCCAGATTCCCGTTTTCCTGGGCCTCTTCCACGTGCTCCGCCGCCTCGACCCGGCCAACGGGGGCAAGACCCTCTACGGCTGGACGCTCGGCCAGTTCGAGAGCGCCTCGGCCGCGAAGCTCTTCACCGCCCCGATCGCCGGCAAGTTCGGCTCCACCGCCGAGGAACTGGCCCGGCTCGGTGCCAACGGCACCACCGTGAAGGTCATCGCCGGCATCCTGGTCCTGGTGATGATGGGCACCACCTACCTCACCAGCCGCCAGATGATCCTCAAGACCGGCTGGGCCGAGGACCCGCAGCAGCGGATGATCCAGAAGCTGATGCTCTACGGCATCCCGCTGTCGCTGCTCGTCTCCGGCGCGATCTTCCCGATCGGTGTGATCATCTACTGGGTCACGAACAACCTCTTCACCCTCGGCCAGCAGCAGTGGGTGCTGCGGAAGTTCCCGCCGCCGCAGACCGCCACCAGCAAGCCGGGCACCTCGGCCCGCAACCCGGTGCAGCCGGCGAAGACGGGCGGCCTGCTGGGGCGCGGCAAGTCGGCCCCCCCGGCCCCGGCCAAGCCGGTCGCGCCGAAGGTCGCCGGCCCCAAGCCGGGCGCCAAGCCGGTCAACCCCAAGAAGGGCCCCGCCAAGCGGCAGGGCTGAGGACATCCGGGCCGCCGTCGGGAGACCGGCGGCGGCCCGTTCCGCACCGCGCAGCCGCCGTACGGCCGGCGCCGGGCGGAACCGCCGCGCGCGGCGCGGCCACGGGCGAGACTGCCCGTACGACAGACGTGCCCGTGGGCACCGGCGACCTCCCGCCGGCCCCCGGGAAACCAGCGGACCCGACGGTCCGGCCGAGCGAGTACGGAGATGAGACCGTGACCGACACCAGCACCCCCCGCGCGGACCAGTCCCTGGACGAGGAGGGGACCGAGCCGACCGCGGTGAACGGCGAGCCCGAGGAGACCGACGAGGAGTCGGGCACCCGGGAGAAGAAGGCCGTCGGCGAGAGCGAGCTGTTCCGGCAGAGCGAGATCGCGGCCGACTACGTCGAGGGCCTGCTCGACATCCTCGACTACGACGGCGACATCGACGAGCTGGTCTCCGGCGGCCGCCCCGTCGTCGAGGTGGTCGGCGGCCGGTTGCAGAACCTGGTCGGCCAGCGCGGCGCCACGCTGGAGGCGCTCCAGGAGCTCGCCCGGCTGGCCGTCTTCCGGCAGACCGGCACCCCGAGCCGGCTGCTGCTCGACGTCGGCGGCTACCGGGCGACCCGCCGCAAGGAACTCGCCGCCGTCGCCAAGAACGCCGTCGAGAAGGTCAAGGAGCACGGCGAGCCCGTGCACCTGGAGCCGATGTCCGCGTTCGAGCGCAAGTGCGTGCACGACGTGGTCAACGCCATGAGCGGCGTGGAGAGCGAGTCCGAGGGCGTCGAGCCGAACCGTCGCATCATCGTCCGGCCGGCGGACTGACCAGGTGACCCACGACGACACCACGGCCGGCGCCGTGGACGGCCCGGGTGGCACGCCGCCCGGGCCGTCGCCTGTCCGGCCCGAGCCGACCCTGACCCCCGACGCCGCTTCGCCTTCGGCCGTGGCTCCTGAGGCCGCCCCGTCCCCGGCCGTGGCTTCGGACGGCGCGCCGTCCCCGGCCGAGGCTTCGAACGGCGCCCCGTCTCCGACCGACGCCGTGCTGCCACCGGAGCTGGCCGGTGCGGCGCGCATCCTCTTCGGCGACCGGATCGACCTGGCCGCCGCGTACGCCGAACTGCTCGCCACCGACGGCGTGGTCCGCGGCCTGATCGGGCCGCGCGAGGCCCCCCGGATCTGGGATCGCCACCTGCTCAACTGCGCGGCGGTGGCCGAGCGGATTCCGGAGGGTGCGACGGTGCTCGACGTCGGTTCCGGGGCCGGACTGCCCGGCCTGGTGCTGGCCATCGCGCGACCCGACCTGACGGTGACCCTGATCGAACCGCTCTCCCGGCGCACCTCCTTCCTCATCGAGGCGGTGCAGCACCTCGGGCTGGCGAAGATGGTCCGGGTCTTCCGGGGGCGGGCCGACGAGGCGGCGACGGGGTCGACGGGCGTCGGCCCGTTGAGCGGGGACGTGGTCACCGCCCGCGCCGTCGCGCCGCTGGACCGGCTCTCGACGTGGTGCCTGCCGCTGGTCGTTCGCGGTGGTCGGCTGATCGCACTGAAGGGTGCGTCCGCCGCCGACGAGGTTGCCGAGCACGCGCAGACCGTGGCCCGGCTCGGCGGCGGCGAGCCCGAGGTGCACCGCTGCGGCGAGGGAGTGATCGATCCGCCGACGACGGTGGTGGAGATCGTGCGGGAGCGCGTGGTCGGTCCGACCCGGCCGAAGGCCGCGAAGAGGTCGCGCGGCGGCCGGTCCCGGCGGCGTTGAGTCCCTCTCGGACATTCGCGCCGGATGTCCACGTACCGGCTTCCCGGCCGGCGGTTGCGTCGTTGAACCGGTGCGGGTGGACGGAAGGATGAGAACCCGACGTGGACCGGCTGCGCCCGTGAGCCGTAGGCTGGCTTCGCGTCGATAGTGTGGAGCGGACGGCGACGGACGTTCACCGGTCCCGCCGCTCCCGCCGGGCCGTATGCTCCGCGGCGCGATCGCGTACGGCCAGTTGACGGGGTGCGGACCGACCATCCGAAGCGGGCAGGGATGACAGGTGCATGACGACGGAAGGTACGACGATCCACGCGTGACCGGGTCAGCGGGCGACCCCGTTTCACGTGAAACCGACTACCCGAGCTGGTCGCCCGACGGGCCGTCCCGCGGCCACTCGATCCGACCGCCGGGCGGCGACGCGGCCCTCCGACCGGGCGGTGTCGAGCCGATCGTGCCGGAGCCTCCGGCGGCCCGCGCCACACCCGACGTGTCGCGGGCCGGCAACTCGGCCGGCGGCCGGGTGATTCCCATCCGGCGCAACGCCTCGGCCTCGGCCCGGTTCGAGTCCGCCGTGCCGCAGCAGCCCACCCCGGACTCCGTGCCGGACGCGACCCCCGAACCCGTTCCCGTCACCGACACGTCCGCGCCCCCGGCCGGCTCCCCCGGAGCCACTGCCGCCGAGGCCGCGTACGTTTCACGTGAAACCCCGACGCGCGAAGAGGATGACCCACCGTTGGCTATGGAGGCGATGCGCGCCGTGCAGATCCTTAATCCGAGTGGCGAGGTGACGATGCCTCGACCGGAACGGACCAGGGTCATGTGCGTCGCGAACCAGAAGGGCGGCGTGGGGAAGACCACGACCACGGTGAACCTTGCGGTGGCGCTCGCCCTGCACGGCAACCGGGTGCTGGTGGTCGACCTGGACCCGCAGGGCAACGCCTCCACCGGGCTGAACGTCCCGCACCACACCGGCGTGCCGGACGTCTACGACTGCCTCATCAACAGCGTGCCGCTGGAGGAGGTCGCCCAGGGCGTCGAGGGCATCCCCAACCTCTGGTGCGTACCGGCGACGATCGACCTCGCCGGCGCGGAGATCGAGCTGGTGTCGGTGGTCGCCCGCGAGTCCCGGCTGGCCCGGGCGATCGCCGCCTACCCCGGTCACTTCGACTACGTCTTCATCGACTGCCCGCCCTCGCTCGGCCTGCTCACGGTCAACGCGCTCGTGGCCGCGCAGGAGGTGCTCATTCCGATCCAGTGCGAGTACTACGCGCTGGAGGGGCTGAACCAGCTGATCAACAACATCAACCTGGTTCGCCAGCACCTCAACCCCAAGCTCGACGTCTCCACCATCCTGCTCACCATGTACGACCGGCGGACCCGGCTGGCCGACGCCGTGGAACAGGACGTGCGGAACCACTTCGGCGACAAGGTGCTCCAGGCGGTCATCCCCCGCAACGTCCGCGTCTCGGAGGCACCCAGCTACGGCCAGTCGGTGGTGACCTACGATCCGGGATCGCGGGGGGCGACGAGCTACTTCGAAGCCGCCCAGGAGATCGCCGAGCGTGGCGTCAAGGAGCCGGTGGGCCGGAATGCGTAGTGCGGAACAGTCGCTGGGAGGCGTGGCATGAAGAACCGTCCTCGGGGCGGTCTGGGACGGGGCCTGGGGGCGCTCATCCCGACCGGGCCGGCGCCGACCGCCGTAATCGAGCCGAGCGAGGCCGCCGAGCCGCCGGTGACGGCCGAGCCGTCGGCCGGTGTCGCCGCCGGTGCGTCGGTGGTGGAGGCGGTGCCCGCCGCGGCGAGCCCGTCCGCGACGGCGCATCCCGAGCCGTATCCCGAACTCAGCCCGGTGCCGGGTGCCCGGTTCGCCGAGATCCCGGTCGACGCGATCGTGCCGAACCCGAAGCAGCCCCGCCAGGTCTTCGACGAGGACGCTCTGGAGGAGCTGAAGACCTCGATCCAGGAGGTCGGCTTCCTCCAGCCGATCGTCGTACGGCAGCTCGACGAGGAAAAGTACGAGCTGGTCATGGGCGAGCGGCGCTGGCGGGCCGCGCAGGCCGTCGGGCGGGAGAGCATCCCGGCGATCGTCCGGGACACCCGCGACGATGCCATGCTCCGCGACGCGCTGCTGGAGAACATCCATCGGGCGAACCTGAACCCGCTGGAAGAGGCCGCCGCGTATCAGCAACTGCTCGACGAGTTCGGCGCCACCCACGAGGAACTCGCCCGGCGGATCGGGCGGAGCCGGCCGCAGATCTCGAACACCATCCGGCTGCTCAACCTGCCCGCTCCGGTGCAGAAGCGGGTCGCGGCCGGCGTCCTCTCCGCCGGTCACGCCCGGGCGCTGCTGAGCCTCGATGAGGCCGAGGCGCAGGAACAGCTCGCGCTCCGGATCGTCGCCGAGGGCCTCTCGGTCCGCGCGACCGAGGAGATCGTCGCGCTGGCCCTGAGCGACGGTACGAGCAAGAAGGAAGCGGCCAAGCGTCGCCCGAAGCCCCACGCCCCCGCCCTCACCGATTTGGCCGACCGACTCTCCGACCGGTTCGACACCCGCGTGAAGGTGGACATCGGCCGGAGCAAGGGCAAGATCACCATCGAGTTCGCGACGGTCGACGACCTGGAGCGGATCGTCGGCATCATCGGCGTCGGCCAGGAGGAGGAGGAGCCGGAGGCCTGATCCCGCCAGGGCCTTGCTCCACGCTCGGTTCAGCGCCGCAGCGAACGCAGCACCGCCGGCCGCGTGACCCCCCGGGGCACGCGGCCGTTCCATGCCAGCGGATCGAGCCGCCGGTCGCCACGTCGACTCGCGCGTTCGGGAGCTGGAAGGACGGCCGGCGTTTCACGTGAAACGTGGGACGCGGGTCGGGACGGTGCTTGAGCCACCCTGGCCGTTTCACGTGAAACCCGACCGCTCCCGGTGGCCTGCGATGGCCGGCTCGACCCGAACCGAGGGCGAGCCTTCTCAACCCGCCCGATCATCCGAAGGGCGCCATCCGTGCCGGGGTCGCGACGTCCGGGGCGGAAACGCCGCTCTCGAAGGGACGACGCCGAAGGTCCGGCGCGGTGACTCAGCCGCCCCGCCCTCGGCGTCCTCAGCGACCGTTGAGGCCCAAGCGGTTGGTGCCGGTACCCCACACGGGCACCACATGCTCGGTGGAGCGGTTAGCGACCGTGAAATCCCGAGTCGACTCGCCGGCCCTGTCCGCCGGCTCGCCGCCCCTGTCCGATTACCGCTCCGCAGACCGCAGCTCTCCATCCTCGCTTCCCAAAGGCCCATGCCCCGGCGTGCCCGGCGGTCGCAGCCTTCCCTGCGGTCTGAGCGCTCCCAGTCCCCGGCGGTCGCAAGCTCCCGGCCGTTCCTGCCCGTCCCCGCGTCCTTCGGCCGTCCCTGCTTCCTTGCGGTCCCAGCATCCACGGCGTTTCGGTTTCTCCTTGCCGTTCCCCAGCCGTCCCGGGGTTCCTGCGTCCCCGCCTTTCCAACGTTCCGACCGCTCCCGGCGGTCCCAGAGTCCCCAGAGCCCCCAACGTCCCCAACGAACCTCGCCGCGCCGGCGTGGAGCGGGCGGAGACAACAAGGAGCCCTGAAGGCGATCACGCCAGCCGCTCGCCGGGCGGACGCCACGCGAAACGGGAGGAGGGAACGACCGCCCACGCCGGCGGGCTCTGGCGACGACAACCACGGCGACGGGCGGCAGTAGCGCGGAGGCCCACCAGAGCGTGAAGTCAGACGGCGCGACGTGAGCGGTGCGAGTGGGTCCCGACAAAGACGCGCAGCGCGTCTGTCGTCCTCCGTCCCCACGCTTTCCGGCCAGGTTCCGGCCAGCCCCTCGACGTCCCCGATCTCCTACGGCACGCCGAGCAGCGGACGGCATCGGCGGTGGCTGACGAGCGACGAGGAGACACGTCTGACATGCCTCCGGTTTCACGTGGAACCGGCGAGTGCGACCCGGCGAAGCGATGCGCCACCACGCCCGAAGTTATCCACAGCGGTTATCCACAGGCTGCCCCGTTTCACGTGAAACCCCGCGTGGAACGGGGTGGCAGCCTGTGGATGACGCCGTGTGTCCGGCGTCTCATCGGCCCGTGGGGGCCTGTGGATAGCTGTGGACAGAGCCGCTCCGCGTTGCCGCGTGATGGCCGGATCAGCGCGGCTTCGTGGATGGATCGGGGAGGGACAGCGGTGCCGGAAACGGTTAGTGTCAGCGTCGTGCGCGACACCCCTCCCTCAGTTCCGGACTTCACCCAGTGGCCGTCTTTTCCCTTCGAGGGCGACCTTCGCGTCAAGCAACTCGATGATCCGGTCCCGGTCGAGCCGCTCCGCAAGGGCGAGGGGCACCGGGAATGCACCGCCTGCAACGCCCCCGACGACGCCTACATCTGGGTGGGCGAGCGATGGCGGGTACGCGCCATGGACCGCCCCACCGGGTTGCCGATGGTGTTGATCCTGGAATCCCGTTCGCACCTGGACCTCGGCGACCTGCCGAATCTGCTGGCCGCCGAGCTTGGGGTGATGACCGTGCGGCTGGAACGGGCCATCCGGTCCCTCGACGGGGTCGCCCGGGTGCACGTCAACCGCTGGGGCGACGGCTCGGCGCACCTGCACATGTGGTTCCTCGCCCGGCCCTACGGGCAGCTCCAGCTGCGGGGGACCTTCCTCTCCCTCTGGGACTCCATCCTGCCGCCCATCTCCGAGGCGCAATGGCGAGAGAACCTCGCCATGGTGGCCGCCTGGCTGGCGGAGTTCGGCGGTCGCCCGCTGGCCGAGCCGCCGCGCATCCAGTGGCAGACGCCGTCCAGCTTCACCGGACAGCCCACGGTCGAAGCCGCCCCGCTGGAGGGCGAGGCGGTGTCCGTGATCGAGTCCGCCGAGGAGACCCCGCCGGCCGAGGAGACGGACGGCGAGGCGTCCGAACGGTCGGGCGCCTAGGGCCTGTGTCGAAGCCGGTCACAGCCACTCGTCGATGGCGGCGAGGTGAATGGTGGCCTCGTGGCGCACGGCCAGCTTGTCGAGGCGGGTGGCCACGGCCCGATTGCGCGTGAGCCGGTTGATCCCGCACTCCACGACGTGACGTTGCTGTTGGAGGTGCGGGTCGAAGACCGGTGGCCGGCGGTCAGCATGATGGCGAGGGGTTTCTGGCCTCCTCGCATCCCAGGGTGCGGCTTCGTGGTCAACCCGCCGCGGGAGCGGCCGAGCGCGTGTCGCCCGGCTGGACGCTGACGCCGCCCAGGTCACCGCCAGGAGTTCACGAGATCTCCGGTCCAGGGTTCTGCCTGGTCGCTGAACCAGCTACCGGAGACCTCGCCATATGCCGACCTTGGCCACGTCGAACGATCACTCCAGTCGGGCACCACCGCCGAATCGGCAGGCCCTAGCATTGCCGGCATGGCTACGCGGCTCGTGCAGATCAACATGAAGGCTCGGGACGACTCCGCGCTGGGCGGTTTCTGGGCGGAGGTGCTCGGCTGGGGAGTCTCCAGCGAGGGACCGGGCGTGACCAACCTCGAACCCGAGGGCTTCGTCTACCCCGACCCCGTCGCCGTCTGCCTCGACCTTATTGCCTCTCCGGAACCCAAGACGGTGAAGAACCGCGTGCACGTCGACCTCGCGACCACCTCGGCGGCCCATCAGGTGGAGATGGTCACGCGCCTGAAGGACCTCGGCGCAACACCTGCCGACGTAGGCCAGGGCGACGTCCCATGGACGGTCCTGGCCGACCCGGAGGGCAACGAGTTCTGCGTGTTGGACCCCCGACCGCTCTACCGAGACACCGGACCGATCGCGGCGGTGGTGGTCGACTGCGCCGATCCGCGAGCCATGGCCCGCTTCTGGGGCGAGGCCATGGACTGGACCCTGCACGAGGTGACCGACCACAACGCGGTACTGCGTTCCGCCAAGGGCGTCGGCCCATATCTGCGGTTCCTCCGCACAGCCGACGTGAAGACCGGGTGGAACCGCGTCCATCTCGACGTCCGCCCATACCCAGGTGACGACATGGAGGCCGAGGCGGCCAGACTGCGGGCTCTCGGCGCCACCGCCGTCGACCTGGGCGAAGCCGATGTCCCGTGGACCGTTCTCGCGGACCCGGAAGGCAACGAGTTCTGCCTCCTCACCCCAGCCTGACCCGAACCCTCGTCAGCCGCTCACCACGGCCACCAGTCCGTACTTCGCGACGGGCCCCAGACGCGCGCCAGACCCTCACCCGAGGAGGTATTCCGGGGCGGCCGCACGCGGCCCATGCCGGCTACGGCGGCGGATCGGTCGATCAGGGGTGCCGGGTCGCGGCGCGGGCCACCAGGGTTCCGACCATCCTGCCGAAGTCCAGACCGGCGGCCTGGACCGCGAGCGGTAGCAGCGAGGTTTCGGTCATCCCCGGCGAGACGTTGACCTCCAGCACGTGCGGCCGCCCTGCGGAGTCCACGATCAGGTCGACGCGGCTCAGGTCGCGCAGGCCCAGCGCGGTGTGCGCGGCCAGCGCGACGTCGGCCACCGCGCTGGCCACCGCCGGCTCCAGCCGCGCGGGCGTGTGCCAGGTCGTCCGGCCGGCGGTGTAGCGGGCGGCGTAGTCGTACACCCCGTTGCGGGGCACGATCTCCACCGCCGGCAGGGCGCGCGGCCCGTCGCCCAGGTCGACCACGGAGACCGCGACGTCCATGCCGGGCACGTACCGCTCGACCAGCGCCGTGGAGTCGTACGCGAAGCAGCCGACCATCGCGGCCGGCAGTGACGCGGCGTCCCGGACCACGGCGGCGCCCAGCCCCGAACCGCCCTGGGCGGGCTTCACCATGAGCGGCAGCCCCAGCCGCTCGACGATCCGGTCCAGCACCGCCACGGCGCCCAGCTCGGAGAACCGGTCGTGCGGAAGGGCGACCCAGTCCGGGGTCGGGATGCCCGCCTCGCGGAGCACCGCCTTGGCCGAGGGCTTGTCCCAGGCGAGCCGCGACGCCCGGGCGTCGCACCCCACGTACGGGATGCCGCAGAGGTCGAGCACGCCGCGCAGCGACCCGTCCTCGCCGGTGGCGCCGTGCAGGGCGATCACCACGGCGTCCGGCGGATCGGCGGTCAGGGCCGGCAGCAGCGCCACGTCGGCGTCCCGCAGCTCGGCGTCCACCCCGACCGCACGCAGCGCGTCGAGCACCCGGCGCCCGGACCGCAGCGAGACGTCACGTTCGTAGGAGAGCCCGCCGGCGAGCACCAGCACCCGCAGGTCGGCGGTGACGGCGGAGTCGGTCACGACGGAACGGTCGGCAGCGGTGGGAACCATGCCGGAATCATGCCAAGTCGGGTCCCGGCGTGTCCGAGCCGGCCTGCCCGCGCCGCGCGCCGGGGCGGCCGACCGTGCCGAAGACCCGCCGCATGGCGATGTCCTGCTCCATCACGCCGGCCAGTCGGCGCACGCCCTCGCGGATCCGCTCGGGGGACGGGAACGAGAAGTTGAGCCGCATGTTGCCGCTGCCGGTGCCGTCGGCGTAGAAGCCGGTGCCCGGCACGTACGCCACCCGGGCGGCGATGGCCCGGGGCATCATCGCCTTGGAGTCGAGGCCGTCGGGCAGGGTCGCCCAGACGAAGAGGCCGCCGCCCGGCGTCGTCCAGGTCGTGCCGGCGGGCATCAGGTCGTCCAGCGCGGCGAGCATCGCGTCGCGCCGTTCCCGGTAGACCTCGCGGTAGACCTTCAGCTGCTCCCGCCACGGCATGGTGCCGAGGTAGGTGGAGACGGCGGCCTGCGCGTAGCCGCTCGGGCAGAGGATCTGCGCCTCGCTGGCGATGACCAGCTTGTCGCGGACGGCGTGCGGCGCGAGGATCCAGCCGACCCGCAGGCCGGGGGCGAAGGTCTTGGAGAAGGTGCTGAGGTAGAAGACCCCGTCGCGGCGCCGCGCGCGCAGCGGCGCCGGCGCGTCCCCCTCGAAACCCAGCTGACCGTACGGGTCGTCCTCGACCACGAGCAGGCCGGCGCGCTCGCAGATGTCGAGCACCCGCTCCCGCCGCTCCTCGGTCAGCGTCACGCCGGTCGGGTTCTGGTAGGTCGGGATGGTGTAGAGGAACTTGACCCGCCGGCCGGCGCGCGCCTGCTCGGCGATGACCGCCTCCAGCGCCTCGGGGACGAGCCCGTCGTCGTCCATCGGCACGTGCACGACCTGCGCCTGGGCGGCCTGGAACACCCCGAGCGCGCCGACGTAGGTCGGGCCCTCGGCGAGCACCACGTCCCCCGGGTCGAGGAAGAGCCGGGCCACCAGGTCGAGGGCCTGCTGCCCGCCCACGGTGACCACCACGTCGTCCGGGGACGCACCGCAGGCGGCGTCGATGCCGGAGAGCGCCATCACCTCGCAGATCCGTTCGCGCAGCTCCAGGGTGCCCTGGCCGATGCCGTACTGGAGGGTGGTGGCGCCGTGTTCGGCGCCGAGCCGGCCGAGCATCTCGCCGACCGCGTCGAGCGGCAGCGCCGCGATGTAGGGGGCACCGCCGGCGAGCGAGACCACCTCCGGCCGACTGGCCACCGCGAAGAGCGCGCGGATCTCCGAGGCGGTCATGCCCCGCACGCGGCGGGCGTACCGGTCGGTGTAGTCGTCGAGCGTCGTGCCGGTCATGACATCACCTCGATGGCTGCTCGGGTGGCTCCCGCCCCGGCGTACCCGGGACACCGGCGACCATGGCGACGCGGGACGCCGGTGTCGATCCTAGTCGCCGCCTGGCAGGACGCCACCGTGACGGGGACCGGCGTCCACATCGCGGACCCCGTTGGCGCCTCGGAAGGAGGGGCATTCGCGCGTCCCCTCCCGCGGCGTCCGTTTGCGGCGTACGATCGCTCGTCGGGGGCAGGAAGGCGGCGTTGTCGTTCCGTGCCGGTCTCACCTCCGAGCCTAATGTGGGGATGCACCAATGTCGCGACGTCTGGTCAGCTTGACCCTCGACACCCTGGAGGACCTGCCCCGTCCGTGCCGGCAGTGCGTCTACTGGGAGCTTGATCCGGTTTCGGCGGACCGGGCCTGTGCCGCGGGCGACCCGGGGCTGGAGAAGGAGGCCTGGGTCTCGCAGACGCTGCTGGAGTGGGGTTCCTGCGGCAAGCTCGTCTACGTCGACGGCATGCCGGCCGGCTTCGTCCTGTACGCCCCACCGGCCTACGTGCCCCGCTCGATGGCCTTCCCCACCTCCCCGGTCTCCGCCGACGCCGCGCTGCTGATGACGGCCAACGTGGTGCCCGCCTTCGCCGGGGGCGGACTGGGCCGGATGCTGGTCCAGGGCGTCGCCCGGGACCTCACCAAGCGCGGCATCAAGGCGATCGAGGCGTTCGGCGACGCCAAGTTCGGCGACGCGGCCGACCCCGCCGGCACCTGCGTCGCCCCGGCCGACTTCTTCCTCTCCGTGGGCTTCAAGACGGTCCGCCCGCACCCGCGCTTCCCCCGCCTGCGGCTGGAGCTGCGTACCGCGTTGAGCTGGAAGTCCGACGTCGAGTACGCGCTGGAGAAGCTGCTCGGCTCGATGAGCCCCGAGACGCTGCTCCGCCCGGTCCGTCCGGCCCCGGCCACCCGCTCGACCGTGGGCTGACCCCGCGCCGGCGCGTCCGGTCAGCGGCGCGTTCCGGGCAGGAGACGGCAGGCGGCTCAGTCCACCACCGTGCCGGCGGCCACCACCGCCCGCAGCTCGCTCACGTCGATCGAGCCGGTGGGCACGTCCCGCTCCACGGGGAAGTACATCCGCTGCACGGCGGCGACGATGGCCTCCACCACCCTGTCCCGGAACCGGGGGTCGACCAGCCGGGCGCGGTCGGCGGGCGAGGTGAGGTAGCCGACCTCGACGCGTACGGCCGGCATCCGAGTCAGCCGGAGCAGGTCCCACGCCTTCGCGTGCGTACGGCAGTCGCGCAGCCCGGTACGCGCCACGATCTCCCGCTGCACCAGCCCGGCCAGCCGCTCCCCGGTCGCCGAGGTCACCCCGTTGTCGGTGCCGTAGTGGTAGGTCGCCACCCCCTCGGCCTCCGGGTTGGCGTGCCCGTCGAGGTGCAGCGAGATGAACACGTCGGCGCCGAGCGAGTTGGCCAGCTCCGCCCGGCCGACGTCCGGCAGGCAGTCCTCCGGGGCCGGCCCGCGGGTCAGCTGCACCCGGACGCCGGAGGCGGCGAGCCTGCCCTCCAACCGGCTGGCCAGGTCGTGCACGAGATCCGCCTCGGTCCACCGCAGCGACCCGTCCGGCACCACCACGCCCGGGTCGGTGCCCCCGTGTCCGGGGTCGATGACGACGGTCCGGCCCACCAGCGTCGGGCCGGACTGCCGGATGGCGTCGGACTCGCGCAGCCACTGCGGCCGCCCGCCCACGACCTTGCGGCCGAGCCGGCGCAGCGCGTTCATGGTGTGCGGACCGCACGAGCCGTCGGGCGTCAGCCCGACCTCGCGCTGGAACTGGGCGACCGCCCGGGACGTCCGTACGCCGTAGATGGCGTCCGCGCGGCCGACGTCGTACCCCATCTCCAGCAGCCGTTCCTGGAGCGAGCGGACGTCCTCGCCGGTGAGCGGCTCCGGGACGGCGTGGTAGAGCGTGCGGGCGCCGAGCCGCCAGCGGGCGGCGTCCAGGGCCCGCCAGGTCTCCGCACCGACCCGGCCGTCCACGCTGAGCCCCCGGGACTGCTGGAAGGCCCGCACGGCCCGTTCGGTGTGGGTGTCGAACTCGTCGGCGTCCGGTGCCGTCGGGACGAGCAGGTCGAGGCCGGTCAGCACCGTACGGATCTCGGTCACCGCGGGTCCACGGTCACCGGGTCGGATCGGACGCACGCACGACCCCCTCTGCACGGACGGTTGCTGGCCGGGCGGCCCCGGGTTGAGGTTATGCGCTCCGAGGGCTCCGGGTGTGGCACGTCGGGAAAAACGCGTCGACCCCGTACCCGGCGGACCGGGTACGGGGTCGACGCGCGTCGGTGCTGCTCAGAGCGCCGATTCGATGAGCTTGACGAGCTCGCCCTTCGGCTTGGCGCCGGCGATCGACTGCACCGGCTCGCCGTTCTTGAAGACGGTGAGGGTCGGGACCGACATCACCCGGTAGGTGCGGGCGGTCTCCGGGTTCTCGTCGATGTTGAGCTTGACGATGGTGACCTGGTCGCCCATCTCGCCGGCGATCTCCTCCAGCAGCGGCGACACCTTGCGGCACGGGCCGCACCACTCGGCCCAGAAGTCCACCAGAACCGGCTTGTCGGACTTCAGCACGTCGGCGGCGAAGCTCGCGTCGGTGACCGACTTCGTTGCTCCCACTATGACCCTCCTCCGGGAATGTTTCGGTTTCAGCCCTGCAGCGTGGCGATGAAGCGCTCGGCGTCCAGCGCGGCGGCACAGCCCGTGCCGGCGGCGGTGATCGCCTGCCGGTAGGTGTGGTCCACCAGGTCGCCGGCGGCGAAGACGCCGGGCACGCTGGTCCGGGTGCTCGGCGCCTCGACCTTGACGTAGCCCTCGTCGTCCAGCTCCACCTGCCCCCGGAAGAGCTCGCTGCGCGGGTCGTGACCGATGGCCACGAAGACGCCGGTGACGTCGAGGACCTTGGACTCGCCGGTGTGCGTGTTGCGCACCCGCACCCCGCAGACCTTGCCGTCGTCGCCGAGGATCTCCTCGACCACGGTGTTCCACTCGACCTTGATCTTGTCGTTGCTCAGTGCCCGCTCGGCCATGATCTTGCTGGCCCGGAAGGAGTCCCGGCGGTGGATGATGGTGACCGAGTCGGCGAACCGGGTGAGGAAGCTGGCCTCCTCCATCGCCGAGTCACCGCCGCCGACGACCACGATGTGCTGGTTGCGGAAGAAGAAGCCGTCACAGGTCGCGCAGGACGAGACGCCGTGGCCCAGGTACTCCTGCTCGCCGGGCACGCCGAGCGGACGCCACGCGGAGCCGGTGGAGAGGATGACCGCCCTGGCCCGGTACGCGGTCTGGCCCACCCAGACGGTGCTGACGGCGTCGGAGCCCAGGCTGCCGGTGTCCTTCAGCTCGACGCGCGTCACGTCGTCGGTGAGGAACTCCGCGCCGAACCGCTCGGCCTGCTTGCGCATGTTGTCCATCAGCTCGGGGCCGAGGATGCCGTCGGCGAAACCGGGGAAGTTCTCCACCTCGGTGGTCGTCATCAGCGCACCGCCGGACTGCACGCCCTCGATGATGAGCGGCTTGAGGTTGGCGCGCGCCGCGTAGACCGCCGCCGTGTAACCGGCCGGCCCGGAGCCGATGATGATCAGGTTGCGGACCTCGTCCACTGCCGTCTCCCGATTGTGTTGTTCGCCATCGGCGCGCACCGATGCCGATCCGATGCCGACGCCCCTCGCGGTGCCGGCACTTCGATGTGCAGAACGTCATCGTACGAACCGGGGATTCCCGAGCCGGTCATCCGGTGGGTCAGGTCACGTGGACGGTCAAACGCCCGGTGGCCGCGAATTCACCCTACCCGCGTGCGGTAGCGGCTGTCCGAGCCGGACCCGGGCACACCGCATTCCGGCCCGCTCGCCCAGGCCCAGCGCGCTCCCGTGGCGTCGGTGAAGCGCACGATCAGCGCCGGGCGGCCCTGGAACCGGGCGTAGTCGACCACGTCGACCACCAGCGGACCGTTGCCGTGCTCGGCCTTGATCTCGCCGATGCAGGCCCCCAACGCGGCGGGGTCGGTGAGCCGGTCGAGCCCGGTGGCGGAGCCGGGCAGCCGCCCGCCCTCCGACTGGACGCCGGGCTGCTCCCCGGACGGACCGCGGGTGAACAACTGTGACTTCGGCGACGACGGCAGGGCGGCCAGGGACTCGGGTGTGTAGTCGGTTCCGCTGCGCACCGACGGCTCGCCGGCGATCCGGAACGGCGTGGCGGCGGCGGGGCCGACGTCCTCACGGTTCGCGGCGCCGGGCAACGCCGTGTCCGCGGCGCCGCCCAGCTGCTGGTCCCTGGTGAGCTGGCTGACGCCGAGCCCGACCGCCGCGATCGACACGGCGGCCAGCGCGACCGGCCCGGCCAGCCGGGTCCAGCGGCGCCGCCGTCGTCCCGGCCCGGTGGCTTTGCCGCGGCCCGGCTCCGACCGGGGTACGCCGGCGGGACGCCTGCCGGATCCGCCGAGCGGCTGCGTCGGCACCGCGCCGGCACCCGTCCTGACCGTCGGCTGGCCCTGGGCCGGCTGTTCCTCGGCGGACGCCGCGTCGTCTCCCGCGCCCCGGCCGCCCGCCCCCGAACGGTCCGGCTCGGAGTGGCCCGGCTCGGAGTCCGTGGTGCCGGGGCCGACCGCGGTGGCGTGGGCCAGCGCGGCGACGATCCGGTCGGCGACGTCGGCCGGCATCTCGGGCGCGGGCGCGCCCCAGGCGGCCAGGTCCGCGCGGACGTCCGCCACGGCCGGAGCCAGCAGCGCGTACGCCTGTGCCCAGGCCGCGTCCTCGTCGACCAGTCGGGCGACCAGTTCCTCGTCCGGGGTGCCGTCCAGCGCCCCGCCGAGGTAGTCGGCGAGCAGGTCGTGGTCGACCTCCCTGAACCCCCCGGCCGTCACGTGTCCTCCTGGTGGACATCCCGCCGGGACTGTCCCGACCCCGATCGGACGCCCTCGGGCGACCGCGGGTTCCCTCGGGTGACGGCCGGCACGTTCGGACCCGCCGTCGGGGCCGGCTCGGCCCGCTGCGGGGTGGACTGCGGCTCCGCCTGCTGCGGGGTCGGGCGGGGACGCAGGTGCCCGAGCTGCGTCGCCAGGCGGGCCCGGCCCCGGGCGCACCGGCTCTTGACCGTCCCCTCGGCCACGCCGAGGATCCGGGCCACCTCGGCGACGGGATAGCCCTGCACGTCGACCAGGATCAGCGCCGCGCGCTGCTCGGGCGGCAGCTCGGCGAGCGCCTGCCGGACCACGAGCGCCGTGTCGTGGTCCTGGACGGGGGCCGCCGGCTCGACGCCCCCGGTGCCGGAGTCGGTGTCCCGGACGCCGTCCGGCAGCGGCACCGTGGGGTGCGCCTGGCGGCGGCGGATCCGGTCCAGGCACGCGTTCACCACGATCCGGTGCAGCCAGGTGGTGACGGCCGAGTCGCCCCGGAACCGGCCGGCGGCCCGGTGGGCCGACAGCAGGGCGTCCTGGAGGGCGTCGGCGGCCTCCTCGCGGTCGCCGAGCGTGCGCAGGGCCACCGCCCAGAGCCGGTCGCGGTGCCGGTGAAAGAGCTCGGCGAAGGCGTGCCGGTCGCCGGCCACGTGGGCGTGCAGGAGGTCGAGGTCCGCCGGCCCGGCCGGCGGCGCCGACGACGCGACCGGCGGACCCACCGGTCCACCGGTCGTGCGTTCCCCGCGTACGCCCATCACCACGTCCGGCGGATGCGGTGCCCGGAGCGCGGTGGCCGACTCACGATCCCTGGACCGTGATCTCCTGGACCCCGAGCTTGTAGCCGCCGTCGCTCGCGGGCAGCTCGGTGATCCAGAACAGCAGGTAGCGGTACTTCTGGTCGGCGTTGAAGCCGTTGAAGGTCATCTTGGTGCCTTCGTGCTCCTCGAACGGCTGGCCGATCGCGGTCTTCTTGTAGTCCGCGAAGAGCTGGGCGTCACCGGAGGACGACGACGGCCGGTCGGTGGTGCCGGCGTAGAGCTGGGCGGAGGCGCCCCGGGCGGAGAGGAGGACCTGCACGGACTTGACCGTGTGCTCGCCGCCGAGGTCGATCCAGACCCCCATGCCCTGCTTGAGGTTGCCGAAGTTGGCGTGCCCGCGGTAGGTCTGGGTCTCCCAGCCCTCGTCCTCGTCGTTGTCGAACACCCTGTCGGCGTTCCTGACCTCGGTCCGGTCACCGTCCGGGTCGATGATCCGGGCGGCGCTGATCTTCAGCGGCCCGGCCGTGACGGCGGCCGGGGTGGCGTCACCGCCGGGCGCGTTCGACGAGGGCGCGGCGACGGGGTTGGTCTGTGGGCCGTTGTCGCCGCCGCGCAGGGCGGTGATGCCGATCAGCAGGCCGACCAGGGCGACCGCCAGCAGGCCGGCGATGCCGATCGCGACCTTGCGCCCGCCCGCGGCGGCCAGCGGCGACGGCTCCTCGCCGGTGTCGGGGGTGAAGCGCAGCGGGCCGCCGTTGTCCAGGAACTGCTCGTCGGCCGGCACGTCAAGCCGGGCCAGCTCGGCCGCGAGCACGTCCGACGCGGGCGGCTCGATCTCGGCGTCGAGCAGGTCCATGGTGAGGTCGTCGAGGTAGGCCGGCACGCCCGCCCGGACCTGCCGGGGGGCGGCGATCGCGCCGCCCGCGTCGCGGACCGCGTCGGGGATGGCGGCCCGGCCGTGGCCGGCGGTGGCGCCACGCAGCGGCGCCTCGGCGTGCGGCCAGTGCCCGGTCAAAGCGAAGTAGAGGACCCCGCCGATCGCGCGGACGTCGCTTTGCTGGCTGTCGGCGCCGTCGGTGCGCGCGTCGGCCAGCACCACCCGGCCGTCGTCGCTGATCATCACGGTGCCGGGGTGGACGTTGCCGTGCACCATGCCGGTGGCGTGCACGGCGGCGAGGGCGCTGGCCACCGCGTTGCCGATGGTGGTGGCGCGGGCCGGGTCCAGCGGGCCGTCGGCGACGAGTTCGCGCAGCGACCGCCCGTCGACCCACTCCCGCACCACGTACGCCCGCTCGGCCTCGTCGATCGCGTCGTAGACGCCGACCAGGTTGGGGTGGATGACGCGGCTGGCCGCGACGGCGCCCTGGAGCATCTCGGTGGCCGAGTCGCCACCCGGGTAGCGCAGCACGACCGCGACGGGACGGCGCAGGATGACGTCGACCCCGCGCCAGACCAGCCGACCCGCGCTGTCGTTGTTGATGTGCTCGACCAGCTCGTAACGCTCGGCGAGGATCTCACCGGCCGTGGGAGCACCGAAGGTCTTGACCTGAGGAACGCTCTCCTCCGCCTCCTGACCCTCGCCGACCTGGGTCACCCGTCCTCCCTCGGTGATCGTGTCGATCGATGGACCCGCGCTGCTGGGCATGTGGCTTCCCGCTCTGCCTTCGAAGGAACCGGCCGACCGGTGTCGACGCGGAGCGTCGGCGCCTGCCGTACCCGTCGAGAGCGACCTTACCTGGGTTGGCGGTCTCCCCGACATGTCATCTTCGCGCCGCTCCCGGGCCGAGCTGCCGGTAGGCGACCGGCCTGTCCGGTTGCTCCCGTTGTCAGCCACGTTGCTGGCACATGTACTGGCCAATCTAGAGGTTGACCACAAGCACCCACAGGGAGGGGGCCGGCCGGTGTGGCGATCGCGCCGACATCGCCGGGGTTCCCCCCGACCGGCCCACCATGCTCAGCCGTACGGCTGGTTATCCACAGGCCGATCCGGTGGCTGAGCGGTGAATCGCGGAGTTATCCACAGGCGCATCCCCAGGCTGGTGATCCTCGTTCACAGAGAGTGCAGTCCGCCCGCAGGGCGCCGCCGCCCAGAAAGACGGGTTTCGGTCAGCGGCCCAGCCGGCGGCGGACCATGCCCACGACCTCGGTGATCTCGCCGATCCGCAGCACCATCGCCAGCCCGAGGTACGTCCCGCCGATCACCCCGCCACCGACGACGAGCTGGACGACGGCCTCCAGGCGGGTCGGCGTGTCGTCGCCCGGCAGCAGCTTGACCACGATCAGGCCGACCACCGCCGCGCCGAGCGCCGCGACCGCGACCCGTCCGCCGGTCCGCATGATCTCGCCGAGGCCGATCCGGCCCACCCGGGGGCGCAGCAGCCAGGCCGAGGCGATGGCGGCGGCCAGGTAGGAGACGGCGTTGCCGATCATCATGCCGGCACCGGCGAAGGTCGCCGAGAAGGCCACGAAGAGCACGATCTGCACCCCGATGCGGAGCGCCACCACCGGGATGTTGATCAGCGCCGGGGTGCGGGTGTCCGGCAGGGCGTAGAAGGCGAAGGTGAAGAGCTGGCTGACCGCGAACGGCACGAGGGCGAGCGCGGCGGCGAGCAGCACCACCGACGTCGCGGTGGCGTTGTCCTCGCTGAAGGCACCGAACTTGAACAGGGTGAACGCGATCGGGGTGGCGAGGACGGCGTAGCAGACCGCGATCGGGGCGAGCACCGCGGTGACCGTCCGGGTGCCCCGGGACAGGTCGGCGGCCAGGTCCGCGTACCGGCCGTCGGCGGCGGCGGCGCTCATCCGGGGCATCAGCGCGGTGATGATCGACACGGCGATGATGCCGTGCGCCGTCATCAGCAGCAGGAAGACGTTGTTGTAGATCAGCGGACCGGCGGCGTTCTCCCGGCCGGCCCGGTTCAGCAGGTTGAACAGCACGATCAGGCCGATCTGGCTGACCGCGACGTAGCAGAACATCCACGCCCCGAGCCGGCCCAGCTCGCGCAGGCCCAGCTCCCGGAAGTCGAAGCGCAGCTTCCAGCGGAAGCCGACCTTGCGCAGCGCCGGCAGCAGTCCGGCGGCCTGGATCGCCACGCCGAGCAGGGTCCCGCCGCCGATCAGCAGGATCCGCCCGGTGGTCATGTCCTCCGGCCGGATGATGTCCGCGCCGAAGATCGCGATGTAGAGGCCGGCGGTGGCGATCACCACCAGGTTGTTCAGGATCGGCGCCCACATCGGGGCGGCGAAGTGACCCCGGGTGTTCAGCACCGCGCTGATCAGCGCGCTGAGGCCGGAGAAGAAGATCATCGGCAGCATCAGGCGGGCCAGCGCCGTGACCAGGTCCGAATAGCCGTCGGTCGACTCGCCGCTGCCGTAGAGCCAGGTCAGCGTGGAGGCGAACCCGACCGCGAGCAGGGCCGCCACGCCGAGGGCGAGCACCGCCAGGGTGAGCAGCCGCTGGGCGTACGCCTGGCCGCCGTCCGCGTCCGACTTGCGCCGGCGCACCAGCACCGGGATCAGCACACTGGTGAGCACGCCGCCGAGCAGGAACTCGTAGACCATCCCGGGCAGGATCTGCGCGGTGGTGTACGCGTCACCGACCAGTGCGCCGCCGAGGGCCGCCGCGATCACCAGGTTGCGCAGGAAGCCCGTACCCCGGCTGACGAGGCTGCCGATCGCCATCACCGCGCTGTTGGTCGCGGCGCTGGCCTCGCCCACCTGCTCCTGCGGTGGCGCGGTCGACTCCATGGCCGGCTGGTTGAGCGGCTCGGCGGAGATGAACGTCGCGCCGTCCGACGGCCGGCCGGGCGCGGCGCCTCCCTGGGCGGCGTTCGCGCTGCGGTAGAGACCGCCGCTCATCTTGTCGCCTCCAAGGCAGAGAGGTAGTCGGAGCCGGGGCACGGCCCGCACGTCACAGACGATAGTCAACGGCCACCCGATACCCGCGCCCGGCGGACCACATCCCCACCGGGACCGATAGGCTGGCGCTCCCATGTCCGACGCCTCCGCTTCCCACGCCGCCGACCGCCGCGAACTCACCGCCGCGCAGCGCAACGCCGTCGCCGAACTGCTCCGGGTCTCCCCGGTCGCCGACGAGTTGGGCCGCCGGTTCGCGCGGGCCGGCCACGAGCTGCACCTGGTGGGCGGTTCCGTACGCGACGCCCTGCTCGGCCGCCTCGGCGACGACCTCGACTTCTGCACCGACGCGCACCCCGACGAGACCCTGCGCATCGTGCGCGGCTGGGCCGAGTCGATCTGGGAGACCGGCCGGGAGTTCGGCACCATCGGGTGCCAGCGCGACGGGCTGCGGCTGGAGATCACCACCTTCCGCGCCGAGTCCTACGACCAGGTCAGCCGCAACCCCGTCGTCGAGTACGGCACCGATCTCGCCGAGGACCTGAGGCGGCGCGACTTCACCATCAACGCGATGGCGGTCAGCCTGCCCGAGCACCGGTTCACCGACCCGCACGGCGGGCTGGACGACCTGGCCGCCAAGGTGATCCGCACCCCGGGCACCCCGGCGGAGTCGTTCGGCGACGACCCGCTGCGGATGCTGCGCGCGGCCCGGTTCGCCGCCCAGCTGTGCTTCGTGGTGCACCCCGACGCGTACGCGGCGATGACCCGGATGGCCGGCGACCTGGACCGGATCACGGCCGAGCGGATCCGCGACGAGTTCACCAAGCTGCTCTGCGGCGCGGACCCGATCACCGGGCTGCGGCTGCTGGTCGACACCGGCCTCGCCGAGCGCTTCCTGCCGGAGCTGACCGGGCTGAAGCTGGAGATCGACGAGCACGCCCAGCACAAGGACGTCTACGAGCACACCCTCACCGTGGTGAGCAACGCCGTGTCGTACGAGACCGAGGGGCCGGACTTCATCCTGCGGATGGCCGCGCTGATGCACGACGTCGGGAAGCCGGCGACGAAGGCGGTGGGCACGGACGGCCGGGTCAGCTTCCACCACCACGAGGTGGTCGGCGCCCGGCTCACCAAGGCCCGGATGAAGGCGCTGCGCTACCCGAAGGAGACCACCTCCAAGGTCACCGCGCTGGTGGCGCTGCACCTGCGTTTCTACGGCTACGGCCGGGGCGAGTGGACCGACTCGGCGGTGCGCCGCTACGTCGCGGACGCCGGTGACCTGCTTTCGCGCCTGCACAAGCTGACCCGGTCGGACTGCACCACCCGCAACCGGCGCAAGGCGGCCCAGCTCGCCGCCGACTACGACGCGCTGGAGGAGCGGATCGCCCGGATCGCCGCCGAGGAGGACCTGGCGCGGGTCCGGCCCGACCTGGACGGAAACGCCATCATGGAGTTGCTGGGCGTACCGCCGGGGCCCGTGGTCGGGGAGGCGTGGAAGCACCTCAAGGAGCTGCGCCTGGAGCGGGGCCCGCTGGACCGCGACGAGGCCGAGGCGGAGCTGCTGCGCTGGGCCCGCGACAGGGGACTGTAGCGCGGACCCGGTGCCGATTCCGGCCGGCGCCCTCCGACGGCTGGGCGCACCGCTTCGCGCGGCGAGGACGCAACGCCGGCGTATCGACCGAATGGCCGACGCGGCATCTACTGATCATCACTGATGATGGGGCGGAATCCTCCAGCCCTCCGAGTCCGGCAGCGGCTGGCCGTACGACCGGTTCCGCATCCACAGCGGACGGTCTTCCGAATCAACGGGGAGTCATTTGTGAGACGTCGTGGCGTTGCACGCCGCTCAGCGGTGGCGGGCCTGCTTCTCGCCTCCGCGACGTCCATCGCCGTCGCCGGTTCCGGCGGCGCGGCGATGGCCGAGCCCGCCGAACCGACCCGGGCGCCCGTGCGCGGCGCCGAACCGGGCGGGGTCGTACCGGGCCGCTACATCGTCGTCCTCAAGGACGGCAAGGCGACACCGAGCGAGACCCGGGCCGCCGCGTCCGCGCTCGCGCAGAAGAACGGGGGCAAGGTACGCAAGGTCTTCACCAGCGGCCTGCGTGGGTACTCGATGGAGGCCAACGCGGGTCAGGTGAAGCGGCTCTCGCTGGATTCGCGGGTGGCCTACGTGGAGCCCGTCATGCGGGCCTCCGCGACCGGGACCCAGACCAGCCCCCCGTCCTGGGGCCTGGACCGGATCGACCAGGTGTCGCCGAAGCTGGACGGCTCCTACACCTACCCCAGTACGTCGGCGGCGGGTGTCACCGCGTACGTGCTCGACACCGGCATCAACATCGCGCACCAGGACTTCGGCGGCCGGGCCAGCTACGGCTTCAACGCCATGCTGGACCGCACGTCCACCGAGGACGCCAGTGACTGCAACGGGCACGGCACGCACGTGGCGGGCACGGTGGGTGGCACCAGGTACGGCGTCGCGAAGGACGTCAAGCTGGTCGCGGTGCGGGTCCTGGACTGCGAGGGCTTCGGCACGACCGAGGAGCTGCTCAGCGGCATCAACTGGTTGACCGCGAACGCCGTCAAGCCGGCCGTGGCGAACATGAGCCTCGGCTTCGGCGGCAACGTCCAGGCGGTCGACGACGCGGTGAGTGCCTCGATCGCCAGCGGCATCACCTACGCGGTCGCCTCGGGCAACTCCATGCAGGACGCCTGCGAGGTGAGCCCGGCGTCGGTGCCGGCGGCGATCACGGTCGGCGCCACGGACAAGATCGACGCGCGGGCCTGGTTCTCCAACTACGGCAGCTGCGTCGACACGTTCGCGCCGGGCGTCAGCATCACCTCCGCCACCATCGGCTCCACGACGGGCACCGAGACGCTGAACGGCACCTCGATGGCGTCGCCGCACGTCGCCGGCGCCGCGGCGCTGAAGTTGGCGGCGAACCCGACGTGGAGCCCGTCGCAGGTGCGCAACAGCATCGTGACCGGCGGCCTCTCCGGCCCCGTGCACGACGCGCAGGGCTCGCTGGACCGGTTCCTCCAGGTCGGTACCGCGCCGGTGGCCCGCAGCTCGTACGGGCTGAAGGCACGGATCAACCAGAAGCTCGTCACCGCGGAGAGCTCCGGCACGAAGCCGCTGGTCGCCCGCGGTACCAGCGTGGGCGCGTGGGAGAAGTTCGACGTCGTCGACGCCGGAAGCGGGTACGTCGGGCTGCGCGCGCGGGTCAACGGCAAGTTCGTCGCCGCGGACGGCGCGGGCAGCAAGCCGCTGATCGCGGGCGCTGCTGCCATCGGTGAGTGGGAGAAGTTCCAGATCGTCCACAACACCGACGGCAGCGTCAGCCTCAAGGCGAAGGTCAACGGCAAGTTCGTCGTCGCGGACGCCGGGGGTACGCTGCCGCTGATCGCGAGCGCCACCGCCATCGGCGCCTCGGAGAAGTTCGACTTCGAGGCACCGAACCCGGTCATCAGCCTCAAGGCGTCGGTGAACGGCAAGTTCGTGACCGCGGAGAGCTCCGGCACGCTGCCGTTGATCGCCCGCGGCACCTCGGCCGGCGCGTGGGAGAAGTACGAACTGGTCTTCCTCGAGGAGGGCAGCTTCTTCACGCTGCGGGCCCTGGTCAACGGCAAGTTGGTGACCGCGGAGAGCGCGGGCGCGAAGCCGCTGATCGCCAGGGGCACCGCTGTCGGCCCCTGGGAGGTGTTCGACTTCGTCGACTACAACGCGGACGGCACCATCTATCTGCGTGCGTACATCGACGGGCAGGCGATCACCGCCGGTGCCAACCCGCTCATCGCGGACCGGACCATCGACTGGTCCAGCCCGACCCTGGGTCTCGGCACCGCACAGAAGTTCGCCGTCGGCGTCGTCTGACGGACCCCTTTGACACCCGCCGCGTCGGCCTCCCGGACGGCGCGGCGGGTGCCCGGTCCACTGCGGCGTCCGCCGGGGGCCACCCCCGGTAGGTGATCCACCGCCCCACCGAACGTCGGCGCCCGCCGAGCCGTTGCAGGAGCACGGCTCGGCGGGCGTCGTTCTGCCCGGCCCCGGGCAGTCGCGTCGGGCAGGGTCAGCTGGCGTGCCGCTCGACGGCCGTCCCGGCCACCGGCGGCGTCCCGTCGCCGTTGCGAGCCGCCCCGAGCTTCGACAGCAGCCCGGCCAGGTCGATGCCGGTCAGGTCGCTGCCGAGCTGGAGCCCCTGGGCCACGTTGCCCGCCACCGACTTGGTCAGCGACGAGGCGCCGTCGGTGGAGATGACGGTCATCTTGTCGATCGCGCCGATCGGGGCGCTGGCCGCCTCGACCACCTGCGGCAGCACCTTGACCAGCAGGTCCAGCACCGCGGCCTCACCGTACGCCGCGAAGGCCTCGGCCTTGCGGGCCATCGCGTCGGCCTCGGCCTGACCCTTGGCCAGGATGGCCGCGGCCTCCGCCGCGCCCTCCCGCTCGACCGCCTCGGCGATGGCGGAACGGCGGCGCTGCTCGGCCTCGCCCTCCTTGGCGCCCTCGATCGCGTTGGCCTCGGCCAGCGCGGCCCGGCGGGCCCGCTCGCCCTCACCGGTGAGCCGGGCCTGCTCGGCGGCGGCCTGGGCGGCGGCGATGACGGCCTGGCGCTGGGCGTCGGCGTTCAGCACGGCCGCGTTGCGGGACGCCTCGGCCTCCTGCTCCACCTTGTACCGGGCGGCGTCGGCCGGCTTGCGTACCTCGGTGTCGAGCTGGCGCTGCTTGAGCTCGGCGTTGCGCTCGGCGACCTTCTGCTGCTCGGAGAGGATCGCCTGGTCCCGCTCGGCCTGGGCCAGCGGCCCGGCGGCGGCGGACTTCGCCTTGGCGGCGTCGATCTCCGCCTGGATGGCGGCCTGCTTCAGTGACAGGTTCCGGTTGGCCTCGGCGATCGCCTCCTCGGCGAGCAGCCGTTCCTGCTCGGCCTGCTGCCGGGCCCGCGCCTCGGCGATGGCCGCGTCCTTGAGCACCCGGGCCGCCTCCGGCCGGCCCAGGTCCTGCAGGTAGGAACCCTCCGCCAGGATGTCCTGGAGCTGGAAGGTGTCCAGCACCAGGCCCTGGTTGGTCATCGAGTGCTCGGCCTCCTCGGCGACCGCGCTGGCGAACGCCGCCCGGTCCCGGATGACCTCCTCGACGGTGAGCCGGCCGACGATCGAGCGCAGCGCGCCGGCCAGCACCTCCCGGGTGAAGTCCTCGATCTCGTCCTGCTGGTGCAGGAAGCGCTGCGCGGCGGCACGGATGGCGTCCTCGGTGCCGCCGACCTTGACGATCGCGACGCCGTGCAGGTCGGCGCGGATGCCCTGCTTGCTGACCGCGCCCTTGATGCCGACGTCGATCCGCCGGCTGGACAGGTCGAGCGACTGGAGCTTCTGCACGACGGGCAGGACGAAGACGGACGCGCCGAGCACGACCTTCTGCCCGGAGTTGTCGGTCGACCGGCCGCCGTCGGCGGTCTGCGTGGTGCGGCCCTTGCGGCCGGTGACGATGAAGGCCTCGTTCGGCCCGGCGACCTTGATCCGGGAGAGCACGAAGAGCACGAGCACGAGGACGAGGAGGACCGCGCCGCCGATGGCGATGAGAAGGGGCATGTGACCGTCCTGTTTCTTGACGAGGGGGTTCAGTAGGTCTCGACGTGCACGCTGGTCTCGCTGAGCGCCTCGACCACGAAGATCTGTGCGCCGACCGGGATCGGCCGGTCGGCGCGGGCGTTGAGTTTGACCGGCTGGCCGGCCACCCGGACCCGGACCTCGCCGTAGCCGTCGGCGGGCACCGGAGTGACCACCAGGCCGAGCGCGCCGACCAGATGGTGGCGGGTGGGGGTGGGATCGGTGCGCATGTCGCGGGCGGCCCGGCTGAGCCGGGCCGCCGCCCAGGCGGTGGGCACGGCCGCGGCGACGCCCCCGGCCAGGGCAACCGCGATCATTCCGGGGGTACGCCCACCGATCAGCTCGTTGACGATCGCGGCGCCGAAGCCGAGCGCCCCGGTGAACCCGGCGACCGCCTCCACCGACACCGGACCGTCGAATTCCGGGTTGCCGAGGTGGAACAGCTCGCCGCCGAGCAGGGCGAGCGCCAGTACCGCGACGCCCGCGCCGCCGATGATGAGGAAGATCAGCGTCCCCGTGGCCACGGCCTGCACGGTATCGGTGCCCCGCAACGTCGGTCCGGGTGTCGACCGCTCAGCGGGGCGCCGGAACCTCTCCGCCGCCGGCAATCTAGCTGTTGACAAGATTCGGGCGGAACGTCAATCTTGACATCGACAAGAAGGAGGCGCCCGTGTCCTCGGCAACCCTGACCACCGCCGGCATCCTGCTGATCACCGTCGTCACGATCGCGTACGGCGGGCTGACCCTGCTCATGCACCTCACCCGGCGCAAGGCCGGCTACCTGGACAACCCGGTACGCCGGGGGCTCTGGACGGCCGGGCACGCGCACGCCGGGGTGCTGGTCCTCTTCGCGCTGGCCGTGCTGCCCTACGTGGACCAGGCCGACGCGTCCGACGGCACCCGCACGCTCATCCGCGCCCTCCTCGTGGCCGCGCCCGTCCTGATGCCGCTCGGCTTCTTCCTCTCGGTGGTGCGACCGCAGGACACGAAGCCGAACAAGCTCATCTGGCTGGCCGTGGCGGGCGGCGCCAGCCTCAGCGCCGGTGCCCTGCTGCTCGGCTTCACCCTGCTCTGACAGCTCTCGCCGACGGCCCACTCGTCCGCTCCGGGCACGCCGGGCCGGCGCGGCCGGCAGCACCGCCACCCGCCGACGCCGGCGGTGGCGCGGCTCGCCGGCCGGCCTTGCGGGCTGCCCGGGCGGCGCGGGCGGGGCCGCGTTGGGGCGCCGGGGACAATGGGGGGATGCGCTGGACCGTGCTCGACTCCCCGATCGGCGAGTTCTCCGTCGCCACCGACGGGACCCACGTGTGCCGGGCCCACTTCGGCCGGGCCTCCGGAGCCGTCGAGGAGCCGGGAGACGAGGCGGCCCGCCAGGCGCTGGCGGAGCTGCGCGCGTACTTCGCCGGCGAGCTGACCAGCTTCGCGGTGCCGCTGGCGGCGCCGGGCGGGTCCGACTTCGAACGGGGCGTCTGGCGGGAGATGACCCGCATCCCGTACGGGGAGACGCTCACCTACGGCGAGGTGGCCCGGCGGCTCGGCGACCCGGGCGCCGCCCGCGCGGTCGGGGTGGCGTGCAACCGCAACCCGATCCCGGTGCTCGTACCGTGCCACCGGATCGTCGGCGCGGGGGGCAAGCTGGTCGGCTTCGGCGGCGGCCTGGACCGAAAGGTGAAGCTGCTGGAGCTGGAGGCCGGGGTCGCCCTGCGCCGCGCCTGGTCCTGACGGCGCGAGGCGGTTCCGTCCACGCCCCGGCCGCGTCAACCGGAGGCGGACTCCTCCGCACCACCCTCGCCGGTCAGCCGGGGGCGGGCAGACAGCCGCCGTCGGCGATGCGCGCGCCGATCTCCACCGTGACGTCGCCCGCCCGGACGCTGCCGAAGACGCATGCCCGGCCGGTCCAACCCGCGAAGACCAGCCCGTCGGCGGGGCCGAGGTCGAGTCGACCCGGTGGCCGCACGGTGACCTCGGTCAGCCCTGTCGCCACGATCGCCCGCCGGACGGCCTCCTGCCCGGGCTCGTCCCGGTCGCTGGCGGTCAGCAGGTTGAGTCTCCTCCTGACGTCCGCCGCGCAGGCCCGGGCACCGCTGGCCGCCTCCTCGGCGAGCGTGCCGCGCTGCCGGAAGGCGTCGTTGGCCGCCTGCTGGCGGCGGAACTCCTCCGCGCGACGTGCTCGTCGGTCAGCGGATGTCGGGTGCCGGGTGGACGCGACGTGGCGGCTGGGGCACTGCCACCGGGCCGGGCGTCGTCCCCGGGGCGCGCGACCGGAGTCCCCGCCCTGACGCAGTCGGCCTCGGCCGGCGCCGCAGAGGTGGCCGGGCGGGCCGCTGCCACGCCGCCATCCGATGCCGCGCCGCCTGCCGGTGTGGTGGCCGGATCGGTGCCCGGCGCCGCGCAGCCGACGAGGACCGGAAGGAACACCGCGCTGGCGACCGCCCCGATGACCCGTCGCGCCGCGCCGCGCGAGCCGCGGCGAGCGAGGGATGTCACGTCGGTCAGCCTAACGGCAGGTGGCCGACCGCTCGACCCCGTGTGACGTCGATGGTCGTCGCGCGTACGGCTGCGGGAGGCCGGACGTGGCGAGGGCCGGGTCCGTGCGGACCCGGCCCTCGATGGTGCTTATGTCGGCGCGTCAGCGCTCGACGTCGCCGGCGATGAACGCCTCGACGGCGGCGTGCGCGTCGTGGTCGGCGTACTGCACCGGCGGGGACTTCATGAAGTACGACGAGGCCGACAGGATCGGGCCACCGATCTTCCGGTCCAGCGCGATCTTCGCGGCGCGGACGGCGTCGATGATGACACCGGCCGAGTTCGGCGAGTCCCACACCTCGAGCTTGAGCTCGGCGTTGAGCGGGGTGTCGCCGAAGGAGCGACCCTCCAGGCGGATGTACGCCCACTTGCGGTCGTCCAGCCACGGCACGTGGTCCGACGGGCCGATGTGCACGTCGCTCTTGCTCATCTCGTGCGGGATCTGCGAGGTGACCGACTGGGTCTTCGAGATCTTCTTCGAGACCAGGCGGTTGCGCTCCAGCATGTTCATGAAGTCCATGTTGCCGCCGAAGTTGAGCTGGTACGTGCGCAGCAGCTCGACGCCCCGGTCCTCGAACAGCTTCGCCAGCGCGCGGTGCACGATGGTGGCGCCGACCTGGCTCTTGATGTCGTCGCCGACGATCGGCAGGCCCGCGTCCTCGAACTTCTTGGCCCACTCCGGGTCGGAGGCGATGAAGACCGGCAGCGCGTTGACGAACGCGCAGCCCGCGTCGATCGCGGCCTGGGCGTAGAACTTGTCGGCCTGCTCGGAGCCGACCGGCAGGTACGAGACCACGACGTCGACCTGCGCGTCGCGCAGCGCCTGGGCGACGTCGACCGGCTGGGCGTCGGACTCCTCGACGATCTCGCGGTAGTACTGGCCCAGACCGTCGAAGGTCGGACCGCGCTGCACCGTGACGCCGGTCGGCGGCACGTCGCAGAGCTTGATGGTGTTGTTCTCGCTGGCGACGATCGCCTCGGCGAGGTCCATGCCCACCTTCTTGGCGTCCACGTCGAACGCCGCGACGAACTGCACGTCCGAAACGTGGTAGTCGCCGAAGGTGACGTGCATGAGACCCGGGACGCGGTCGTTCGGGTCGGCGTTCCGGTAGTACTCCACGCCCTGCACGAGGGACGAGGCGCAGTTACCCACACCGACGATGGCGACGCGGACGGAGCCCATAGCGTCTGCCTCCTTCTTCTTCATCACGGCCGCTCATTCCTGAACTCTCCAGGGGCAGGCGGGCTGTTGTCTTCTCGTCGACCGCCGGCCGTCCCGGTTGACGGGACCGTCGGGGCACGGCCGGAGCGCTCGTTGGCGATGAGCTCCTCCAGCCAGCGGACCTCGCGCTCACAGGCGTCCAGGCCGTGGCGCTGCAGTTCCAGCGTGTAGGCGTCGAGGCGTTCGGCCGCCCGGCCGAGCACGTCGCGAAGCCCCTCGCGGCGTTCCTCGATCTTTCGCCGGCGACCCTCGAGGATGCGGAGTCGGGTCGCCTGGTCGGTCCGGGCGAAGAACGCGAAGTGCACGCCGAACCCCGTGTCGTCGTACGTCTCGGGCCCGGTCTGTGCGATCAGTTGGGCGAAGCGTTCCTTGCCCTCCGCGGTGATTTCGTAGACCACCCGACCTCGTCGGCTGGTCAACGCGGGAACCTCCTCGGCGGTGGCGGGTGGGTCGGCGGCCTCGGTGATCCACCCCGCCGCCTGCAACCGGCGCAGGGTGGGATAGAGCGAGCCGTAGCTGATCGCCGCCCTGATCGCGCCAAGCTTGGCGGTCAGCTCCTTGCGCAGCTCGTAGCCGTGCATCGGAGACTCCTGCAGGAGGCCGAGGATGGCGAGCTCGAGCACGGGCCATCCTCTCTGTACCCTCTACGCGGAGCGGTAACCGCCGCGATGTATCGGACCGATACATCGCACGCTAGCGGATCGCCGTGATCAGGGCAAACCCCCCGCTCCGGGGTCCCCCGGTCACGCATCGTCACGGTGGTCGCCCAGTCCGACGAGACCGCGTACCCTTCTCCGCATGCGTACGCAGCGCCAGGTGGTCGACTACTCGCTCCGGAAGCGAGCGGTGCTGCGTGAGCTTCTCGCCGGCCGGGTCGGCACGTACGACGTCTGCGACGCCTCGCCCTACCTGAAGAACGCGGCCCGCTTCCACGGCGAGCCGACCGACGAGCGGTGTCCGATCTGCCGGAGCGAGAACCTGACCCACGTCCACTACATTTACGGCGACGAACTCAGGCAGTCCGCGGGTCAGGCCCGGACGCTGGCCGAGCTGCCGGTGCTGGCGATGACGGTGCGTGAGTTCCAGGTCTTCGTGGTGGAGGTGTGCCTCGGCTGTGACTGGAACCATCTCGTCGAGCAGTACCTGCTCGGCCGGGACGGGCTGGCCGGGAGCCCGGAGGGCGGGCCGGACCAGGGCGCGATGGGCGGCGCGTCCGCCTCGGGCAGCGGTGCGGACGGCCGACGGAGGCGAGAGGCGCAACGGTGATCTTCGCTCGATCGGCCGACCCCGGCCAGCGCGCACACGCCCGGGGGCACCAACGGATCGTTGGTCTGATTGGCCCGATTGATTCGCAAGTGGCACCGGTCGACCGGCACGCACGTGCCGCCCTCGACGGGTGTCCCATCTCACGGCAAACCGGTGGCGGTGCAGCAGCGCCCCACCGCGACGGCAGGGTGTGAGGAATGAACTCGTACGGCGATTCCAGTTCCCCGCGCGGGCGGGCCCAGATCCCGGGCCAGCACGGCGATCCCGGCGGTGACGCCGCCGGGGGCGGCTGGTCGGCTGCACAGGAGGGTACGGCACCGGCAGGTCGCGCCTCGGTCGCGCCCCGCGCCGCCGGCGGGCGGGCCTCGGTCGGCGGTTCGGCGGCCG